>JAGRBY010000559.1 GCA_020433835.1 Anaerolineae bacterium
ACGCGTCGGGAAGGCTGAATCCGGCGTACAGGGGCCTTCTTTTGTTGGCGTGAATGCATGTTACGTTGGAAGAGTTAAATCAGAGTTGGCGTGAATGCATGTTACGTTGGAAAAGTTAAATCAGAGTTGGCGTGAATGCATGTTACATTGGAAAAGGTTGATCAGAGTTGGCGTGAATGCACGTTACGTTGGAAAAGGTTGATCAGAGTTGGCGTGAAGGGGGTTTACGTTGGAAAAGGGCGATCAACATTGGCGCGATTGCATCTTATGGGCTTCTCATGCCCTTCTGCCTCCCATTTTGAAGAAATTTAACAAAATCGCCAAACTTTCGGTGTGGATCGCTTCATGGATCGCTTTTGGAAACCTTTGTGGTACGTTTGCTGCGTATACTAAGGACAAGAAATCAAAATTAACACGCAAACGCAAAACTAATAAACACTCAGACCACTGAGAAAGGAATTATAACGATGTTTACCCAAGTAAAACGACAGCCGACCATTGAGTTCAAACTCTTTCCTGAAACCACACCAGAACAGCCGGTAAATCCTTCTTCTGCGACCGATAATATTAGCCATAACGATAGCTGGACAACGGAAGTTGTTTATCCCTACACGCCCATCCGCTTCACAGTTGAAGGATACCCGTACTCACCGGTTCAATATTCTGCCGAACATTGGATTAACCTGTTGAGCATCGGGCAAGCCGGCAACGGCACTAGCCAAAATGAGGTCGAAGCCCCGGCCAAGCCGCAGTTAGACCTGAACGCCGAGCAGTGGCTAAACCTCCTAAGCGGCTCTGGCCCGGCCACCGCCGAGAACAACAATGAAACAACCGACGTTGTTTATCCCTACACGCCCATCCGCTTTACGGCTGAAGGCTACCCATACTCACCGATCCAATATACCGCCCAACGCTGGATTAATCTGTTGAGCATCGGCCAAGCCGGCAGTGGTGCCAAATAAGCGAAGGGGATTTAGCGCCAAGCGCAAAATTCTCCCGACCCTGATCAGTGGTTTGAATGTTTGAGTGGATCTCGTTCGGTCACGTCCATAAACGAACCACACGAGCAAAAGGTGATCGGCACGTGTTTTCTCCCGGACCGTGCCATCACCTTTTTTTTGTATATGGCAACACAAACGTAAAGGCACTGCCCTTTCCCAACCCCTCGCTGGTGACCCCAATGCGGCCCCCGTGGGCCTCAACCAGATGCTTGGCGATGGTCAAACCAATTCCGCTGCCGCCACCGGCCCGACTGCGCGATTTATCGACCCGGTAGAAGCGGTCGAACAAATGCGGCACATCTTCGGCACGCAGACCGATGCCGGTATCCCGGATGCGTACCTGGATTTCGTTGTGCTCCGCCGTGGTCGTAATCGTCACGCTGCCGCCGCCGGGCGTGTATTGCAGGGCATTGCCCACCAGATTCAACAAAATCTGCCCCACCCGATCTTCATCGGCCCAGACATCGGGTAGACCGGACGCCAGCTTTAATTCCAACGTGACTTCCTTTTCTTGAAATTGGGGGCGCAGTCGGGCTGCGGTTTGTTCGATGAGGGTTGCTATCGACAGCGGCTGCCGATCCAGTTCGATCACACCCGCTTCAACCCGGCTGAGTTCTTGCAAATCGGTCACCAGCCGCTGCAGGCGGTCGGCTTCGCGATAAACCAGTTGGTAGGTTTCCGGCTCGGGCGGCACAACCCCGTCAATTAGCCCTTCCATGTAGCCTTTGATGTTGGTCAGCGGGGTACGCAACTCGTGCGCTACATTGCCGATGAGTTGGCGGCGCATCGTCTCGATCTGTTCGAGTGCATCGGCCATTTGATTAAAACTATGAGCCAACTGCCCCAGTTCGTCACGATTGGTCTCGGCCACGCGCTCATCATAATGGCCGTTGGCAATGCGTCGGCTGGCCTGCATCATCTGCCGGATCGGGTTGACGACTCGCCGCGAAACAAAAATGCTGACAATGACCGCGCTGATAGCAGCCAGTCCGGCGGCCCACAGCAGCGCCTCGGTGACGGCCGTGCGAAAGCTAACAAACAGATCATCCGCTGCCAATTCGTGCATGCCCATCTGGTTGCCGGACATCATCATTTGCTGCATCCCAAGCAAATGGCGATTGAAGGCCGTTGGCACCGCCGATTCGGCCACCAGGGCCAGCGTAACGCCTCCCACCAAAATCACAATCAGATAGGAGAGGAACAGCTTCCAGCCCAGGCTGTTGTTCACCCGGTCGAGCCAATGCATTAGGCTTGCCCCTCAAAGCGATAGCCCACGCCTCGAACCGTAACAATAATATCCGGTTGGGCCGGGTTAGTTTCGATCTTTTTGCGAATGTGGCCCAGATGCACATCCACCACCCGCGCTTCGCCGTAAAAGTCGTGGCCCCACACCCGTTGCAGCAATTGCTCTCGACTTAGCACCCGGCCGGGATGTTCGGCCAGCGCCAACAGCAGATCAAACTCGATGGCCGTTAACTCCACCGGCTGATCATCTTTCCAGACCTGCCGGCCGTCGGGGTCGATGCGCAGCCGGTGGAAGGTGAGCATACGATTTTCGGGCATGCTGCTCGATTGGCCGTAGCGGCGCAGAGCGGCCTTGATACGCGCCACCAGCTCACGCGGGCTAAAGGGCTTGGTCAGATAATCATCCGCCCCCACCGACAAGCCGACGATTTTGTCGGTCTCTTCGGCTTTGGCCGTGAGCATAATCACGTACACATCCGACTCGCGCCGCAGTTGGGTCAGCAGTTGAATGCCGTCCAGACCGGGCAACATAATGTCGAGCACGATCAGATCGGGCCTGATGCTGCGCGCAGCTTTTAGGCCGGTCGGGCCATCGGTGGCCGTGTGAACCTCGTAGCCTTCGGGCTGCAAATAGGCCGACACCAGGTTGATAATGCTTTGTTCGTCATCGATGATTAAAATTTTTGGAGCTGTCACGATGGTTGTGCTTTGGGGTAATTGGTAAATCGTAAAGAGTCCACAGCTGGACACCGATTCTCACAGATAAGAGCAAAGGGTAGATAAAAATCAGTGAATACACCTGCGCTGCACGCAGGCGCAAGTGTCAGTGTAAATCTGTGGACAAAGCTGTAAACGCTGACTGTTCAAACAGCTTCTTAAAGGGCACATGATAGGTCGATGGCCAAGACAAGTCAATATTGCTTGTGGTTTGGGCAAAGCGGTTGCTTTTAGAAGATTGAACCACTGAACCACTGAGGATCAATGAAAGCACTGAGGACTGAATTGAAGCGGTTTTTCTCAGTGTATTCAATAAATTCAGTGATTCAGTGGTTCAGAAAGCTAGCTGTTTAACGCCGCAACGACGCGCTGCAATCGCGCTTTGACTTCGTGAGCTACAGTTGTAAGCGCATCATTGTCAACAACACTCATCATCATAACCGGGTCGACGACAGAGACAACCGACTGCCCCGCGTCATTTTCGTAGACAATGACATTGCAGGGTAGCAATAGCCCCAGCTCGAGTTCCACTTGCAGCGCCTGGTGGGCCATGTTCGGGTTGCATGCCCCCAAAATGATGTAGCGCCGAAAGTCGACGTCCAGCTTTTTCTTGAGGGTGGCCTTGACATCGATTTCGGTTAAAACACCAAAGCCTTCAGTCTTTAAGGCCGCTGTTACTTGCTCAATGGCGGTTTCGTAGGGCACATCGAGGGTCGTTCTTAATCCATAGTCTTGGGACATCGTTTAAACCTTCCTTAATCTGTGTCCGCCCGCAGCTTTATCGCCAGGGTGGATCAACTTTATTGTAAAACCCATTATAACGCCTTTGTTTGAAGTTTGTATAAGAGTTTCTTAAAGATTGTGTAAAGATTGATAGGGCAAATTCTTTACACAATCTTCATACAAGCTTCAAGGTAGCTTTACGTTAGGAAGATACATTATAAATATGTAAGAAGTATAAACCCGTTTATAGGAGGTATTGAAAAATGATGGGTGGAACAATGTTCGGTACAGGATTAGGGATGTTCGGCCTGTTTGGAATGGTGTTCAACATCGCCATTCTTGTTGCAATAGTCGTGCTGGCCGTGTGGGCGGTGCAAAAGTTCACCGGCTCAAGCAGCAGCGAGGCGGGCAGCAATCGCCGGCCCCAAGAGCTATCGGCCCGCGACATTCTGGACCAACGTTATGTCCGTGGCGAGTTAAATCGCGACGAGTATCAGGAAAAATTGCACGATATTATGGCCTAAACCAGGAGGTGGGACATGATGGGCTTTGGCTTTATGTGGATGCTGTTATCGTGGGCTGGTGTCATTCTGTTAGCCGTCTGGTTGATAACGGTACTTTTTCCCACTGGCCCCCAGCCATCCTTCGGGAACGGTTCAAATTCACCTGGGAAAGCACGCGATATTCTTGATCAGCGTTATGCTCGGGGTGAGTTGTCTCAGGCGCAGTATGATGAAATGCGTCAGACACTTGGACAGTAGGTAAGTTCGTTCGTAGTCGCCTCTACAGAGCCGACTACGAACTTTCATTCTTATAGAAGGAGTTTTATTTTGCCCCAATTACATTCGCGTCGGAAATTTTTACGCTATGCCGGCGGCGCAGTGGCGATGACTGCCTTGAGCAGCCCCTTGCTAAGTGCCTGCCGTTCAACAACCGCTGCCCAGGCGGACAGTGCTGCTGCCTTGGCCGTTACAGCCGCGTCGCCAACGTTACCCCCCCAAACGAACCCAACCGCCAATCTGTCGCTGAAGGAATTTGAGCTAACAACCGCCGTGACCCCTATCGATCTGGGCACCGGCGAATTTAAGGCCTGGACTTACAACGGCCTACCCGTTGGTCCCGAAATCCGTGTGACCGAGGGTGACCGGGTGCGCATCACCCTCACCAACAATCTGCCCGATCCGACCACCGTTCACTGGCACGGTATCCCCGTCCCCAACGCGATGGACGGTGTACCG
>JAGRBY010000055.1 GCA_020433835.1 Anaerolineae bacterium
ACGACGTCCTAGAGCAAATTGTCGAATTCCTTCTCTCGCACGGCGTTCATGCCCTATTTCCGGGCGGCACCACCGGCGAGGGTATGCTGCTCAGTCTACAAGAGCGACAAGAACTGGCCGAAGCCGTCGTAAAGTATGTGGCCGGTCGTGTCCCGGTTATTGTCCAGACCGGCTGTATTAACACCGTCGATGCGGTCTGTTTAACGCGACACGCTCAAGAGATAGGCGCGACTGCCGTGGCGGTCATTGTGCCATTTTTCTACACATTAGAAGACACGTCATTATTGAACCATTTTGTCACCGTGGCGCAAGCAACACCCAACTTTCCTATCTTTCTTTATACCATCCCCGGAAATACAAAAAATGACCTTTCACCGTTATTATTAAAACAACTACGTCAACAGGTACCCAATATTGTCGGCCTAAAATCAAGCAATCCGGATACGCTGCGCTTTCAGGACTATTTAGACGTTGGCGGCGAAAATTTCACCGCGCTTAACGGCGTCGATGGGTTGATGGGAGCAGCCCTAAACTTGGGCGCAAAAGGGCAAGTTACCGGAAACTCCAATGCCTTCCCCGAAGCTTTTTGCGCCTTATACCAGGCCCATCTCGATGGCAACCCGGCAAAGGTGAAATCGCAGCAGCGTCGCATCAACCAGATTCGCCAACTGGTTAAGGATGGCTTGCATCCGGCCTACTACAAGGCGGTCTTAAGACTGAGAGGCATACCGGCCAGTTACGTGCGATCACCGCTGCGCGAGCTAACGGCGGAAGAATTCGCACAATTAGAACGAGGCTGCCATGAGCTTGGGTTACTTTAGCAGATTGAAGGACAATAGAATGACAAGGCTCATCACCTCCGGCAAAAACATCACGCTTAATTTGAAGGCTTTAAGAAAGTCTCGCTTCAATGTTGCGCCCTATCTTTATTTATTACCAGCGTTAATTTTTGTAACGATTGTGTCTTTCTATCCCATCCTGCATGCGTTTCGCTTAAGTTTGTACAATACGCAATATCTGGAGCTAACAAGTTTTGCCGGTCTAAGCAACTACGTTGAAATCCTGGGAACATCGGCGGGGTGGTCGAATATATTCCGTTCCCTGATCTATGTTTTTGGCTCGCTGATCATCACCTTGCCTTATAGTCTGTTTTTGGCGGTCTTACTCAATCGGCCTTTGCGGTATAAGCGGGTGTTTCGAGTCATCATCGTCATGCCCTGGGTTGTATCGCAAACCATTGCCGCTCTCCTCTGGAAATGGTCGCTGAACCCAAACTACGGCCCCGTTCTCGACTTGTTTGTTCAGTTAGGTGGCCATCGAGTCGATCTGCTGAGCTATACCAGTTCCGCCATGATCAGCTTAATTGGGGTCAACGTCTGGCTCAGCTACCCCTATGCGGTTGTTATTCTGCTAGCGGCTCTGCAAACGGTGCCGAAGGATGTTTACGAAGCCGCATCGGTCGATGGGGCTTCCGCCTGGACAGCCTTTCGTAAAATCACCTTGCCCCTAATCCAGCCCAGTTTACTGGTGGTGTTGATTATTTTGACCCTGTTGTATTTCAACATGGTGACCCTGATCTTGACCTTTACCGGCGGCGGGCCGTTCTCCGGCACCGAAGTTCTCAGCTTGCGGGCCTTCAAAGAAGCCTTCGAGTTTTGGAGAATTGGGTTGGGAGCAGCCTTTAGCGTCACCATCTTTCTTTTCAATGTCGTTTTCAGCCTGTGGTATATCAAGCTTTTGCGCACAGACGTTTACAGCTAGCCCGGCTTTCAAGATCAAAGGAGGTTATCTATGACAACAAATCTTAAGACCAAGAGAAACTTGGCCGACTTCGCCACCTACATCATATTAGCAGCAGCCAGTGTCTTTGCCCTTTTACCCATCCTGTGGGGGTTAAGCACCTCGCTCAAACCCGAGTCGCTGGTGATTTCCGCATCGCCAAGTTGGATACCCAGTACCATCACCTTAGAAAACTACTACCAAGTTTTGTTCGTGTCGAGCGTACCTCGTTATTTGTTAAATAGCATCTTCGTCAGCTTGATTGCCGTGACCCTAACGTTGGTTGTCGCCATCCACGCCGGTTATGCGGCGGCGCGATTTAAGTTTAAAGGCAAAAATGGCCTGCTGTTCTACATTCTTATGACGTCGATGATTCCCGGTATTTCTGTTCTGGTTCCGCTTTACGTCATCGCCATCTACTTAAACTTACACAATACCTACACCATCATGATTCTCATCTACGCCGCCTGGCAGACACCCACCGCCGTCTGGATTATCAAGGGATTTTTCGAAACTATCCCGCACGAACTGGAAGATGCGGCCCGCGTAGACGGCTGCTCGTCACTTCGCATTTTGTATCAGATTATGGTTCCTATTGCGCAGCCGGGTTTGGCGGCGGCGGCCGTTATCTGTTTCGTTTATATCTGGAATGATTTTCTCATCGCCTTCACCTTTACCACCGATCAAAACCTGCGTCTGATCAACGTAGGTCTCTATCAATTTCTTTCTCAGTACGGCACGGTGTGGGGGCAGCTGACCGCCGCCGTGATGATCGGCTTGTTACCGGTGCTGGTGATGTTTGTAGCCTTGGAAACACGCTTTATCGAAGGTTTGGCGGCGGGTTCAACCAAAGGCTAATTAACCTTAAATATTGAAGCTTTCTTGAAAGGAGAAGAATGCATATGACGAGCAAAGAAGCCCTGTCTTATCCATCAAAAACTAATGGAACGTTTCTTAACAAAGGAGTCAAAATGAACAGTTCTATATCGCACGTGACCAAAATGTTGTTTTTATTAGTAATCTTAAGCTTAACCCTGATCGGCTGTCAGAGTGCGCCGGATACGGCCACCAAAGCCGAAGCCGCTGAACCGACTGCAGAAGTATCAACCGGGCCGGTTGAATTAACCTTCTGGACTTTTCTGGACCCGAACGCCGATGACCCCCGGGGTAAAGCGCTCAACAAAATCGTAACCGGCTTTAACGAATCGCATCCCGATATTCAGGTCAAGGTTGAAAACATTCACTGGAGCAAAATTGATGGGCAAGTCATCCAGGCGACGGCCGCCGGAGCCGGGCCTGACCTGATCAACATCTATAGTGTGCAACTGGCCCAGCATGTTGGGGCAAATACCATCCAACCGATGACCGATTACGTTACTGCGTGGCTCAAAGAAGAAGGTAAAGATTATATCTTCCCCATAGAAACCGTAACCTACAATAATGAAGTCATGGCGCTTCCCTGGGAAATGCGTGTCTGGCTCTTGATGTATAGAAAAGATCTGCTTGAAGAAGCCGGGTTGCCCGTTCCTCAAACGTTAGACCAACTGGCCGAAGTGGCGGGGCAGTTGAGTACCGACCAAAGAACGGGGCTAGCCATTGGCTTTTCCGAGGCCTCATTAGGCGCTGATTTTGTGGAAAAGTTTGAACCACTGCTGTGGGGCGCAGGCGGCGAACTTCTCGATGATAATGACGAAGCCGCTTTCACCGGCGCTGCCGGAGAAAAAACAATGCAGTGGCTATACGATGCTTATCACACCGACAAGGCCTTTGGTCGCGAAGCCCTTTCGATGACCGCCGACGATGTTTTGGCCGGGGTCAAAGCCGGTACCGTGGCGATGACCATCCAGGGTAGCATGCGCGTTGGCGCGGCCCGCGACTCGGCTGAAACCGGCGACAATCTGGCCACGGCTCCGGTGCCGGGCTGGACTGAAGACGCACCGCTTCCGGCCCTGGTAGCCGGCCAAACCCTGACCATCGGCAAAGATACCGAGCATCCCGATGAAGCTTGGGAATTTATTCAATATTACTTAAATGAAGAATCACAACTCGCATTTGCTGAAGCCGGTGTGATGCCCGTCATCTCCTCGGCTTACGACAGCCCGCAGTTGGCCGAAAGCCCGCAAGCCGAAGAGTTCAAGATGTGGCGCGATTACGCCCAAGCGTATGGCCGCATGGGGCACTACCCCGAAGACTTCCCGAAATTGAGCGAAATCATGGTCAAATCGGCGCAGCAAATCATCTTCAACGACGCTCCGCTTACGGACACCCTTTCAAGCGCAGCCGATCAATACAATTCTATCAATTAGTACAAGGATTTAAAGAGTTAACATGACGACATTAAAACACGATTATGATGTCATTGTAGTCGGTGGAGGGCCATCCGGTTTCATCGCCACCATTGCCGCCGCGCGAACCGGGGCCAAAACACTCCTTATCGAAAAATATGGTTTTCTGGGCGGGATGCCCACCGGTGCCGCGCTCGGCCCAATTTCACCCTTCCACTTCGGCGATGAACAGGTCGTCGAAGGCATCCCCCAAGAGTTTGTCGATCGCATGGTCGAAGCCGGCGGCAGCACCGGCCACGTAAAATGTACCAACCCGCACGGCAGCGGCAGCTATCTCTGCTTCTACGACCGCCAAGTGTACAAATGGATTGCCCTACAGATGGTTACTGAAGCAGGGGCCGACTTGCTGATGCACTCCTTCCTCAGCGATGCCATTGTTGAGGACGGTCAGGTGAGAGGCGTGGTGGTTACCAATAAATCGGGTCAGCAGTCGTACACTGCCAAAGTGGTTGTCGATGCCACCGGCGATGGCGACGTTGCAGCTCGAGCCGGAGCGGAATATGTCTTGGGCCGATCCGGTGATGGCGCACTACAACCGATTACGATGATGTTTGATATGGGGAATGTCAATACTACCCAAATCAAATCCTATATGGATACCCATAAAGATGACTTTGAGTGGACATCAGAATGCGTGCCGCTGCGTCCCTTCTCTTCCCGGCTGCAACAGGAACATTTCGTTGGGCAGGGCTTAAACAGCTTTGTCAAAAGAGGGTTCGAATCCGGTGAACTCTATCTCGGTCGCGACTCCATCCTCTTCTTGACGACCGTGAACCCTGGTGTCCTACACTTTAACTCAACCCGCGTCGCCAATATCGATGGTACGAAGGCAGAAGACTTAACCCGTGGCGAAATCGATGCCCGCAAACAGGTTATGTCCTTATCGAGATTTTTAACCAAACACGTCCCCGGATTTAAAGATGCTTACCTATCCGATACCGGCATTCAGGTTGGGATACGCGAGAGTCGCCACATCTTAGGCAACTACGTTTTGACCGGCGAAGATGTCATGCACGGCCGCAAGTTCGATGACGTTACCTCACGCGGCTATTTCCCGATTGACATTCATAACGTCAAAGGAAAATCCGGATATTTCGACGGCGGCGGTACCTGGGGTGATCTGGACGACTCCTACGATATTCCCTACCGCTGTCTGGTGCCTAAAGCAATGGACGGTCTGGTCATCGCCGGACGCACGATCTCAGCCACCCACGAAGCCCACGGCTCATTCCGTACTCAAGGCGGCGTGATGGGCATCGGCCAGGCCGCCGGAACCGCAGCCGGTTTAGCCGCGCTAAAAGGCGTTGCTCCCAGAGACCTGGATGTAACTGAATTGCAGCAAACATTGGTAGAAGGCGGCGCTTCGATCCGTCGCGACCCGGAAAAAGTAGCCTTCCAATATCGCCGCGCCGCCGAAGCCGTTCAAAAAGCATTAGAAAACGGCGATATTACCGGTCTCCATATGGCTCCCCAATCTCATGAAGAACTGGCCGTAGCACAACGCGCACCGCGACTGTAACCATTCTCTGGTAGTCATAGCAATACCGTAATTTTTGAAACTAGACTTTGTGAACGCTAAATCCCGCCTCGCCGGGTTTAGCTGAAAGACACAAAGTCTAGTTTTTTTAGCGAGACCACTCATCATTGGCAGCTATTAGGACCATCAATTTGACACTTTTTCAGTTACCGACAGTTTGCCCTCAAATTAAAGTAGTCGCAATTTGTTAATCTAATTAAGCCATGTAGAATTTACATTATACTAACAGTTAGGAATTCTAACGCTACAGTCATAAGTTCGTGTTTAGGCCACGCCGACCTGTTATATTACGGTATTTGTTAATCAAGTCCATTCACTTACCGTAATGTCCTCGCATAGTACAGACAACCCTTGTTACACTAAATAATAAAAGGAGAGCATTTATGCCAACAGGCAGTCTACCTGAAGCAAGTTGGAAAGGTATTATGCGACAGTTATACGGTCAGTTGCAGGATAATGAGGATAGACTAGAACTGCTAAGGCAAATTGACCGAACGATGACTGACTACGACCTCCCTATGGCTGAGTTTTTACATGGCCCCCTAGAGGGGTTTGCGCGCCTCTCACAGGCTTCTACCGCCTATTTTTATATTGACTCAGGTGATGAACTTCTCCTTTTATGTGCAACGGACTCAGGTAATATAGCAGAGTCTATTCCCTTATCGACCCTGTCTTCCATATTACCCTCAGAAGAGAAAGAGCCTCAAGTTTTTGCTAAGGATAAATTGACTGAACTTGGAGCTTTATTTAAAAATGCAGCTTGTCTATTTATACTACCGGTTTGGCTACCGTCAGATAAAGCCTGGCCGACAGATGATAAGCGCTTTGGGGTAGTGATCTTGGAAGACACTCGATATGAAGCGTTAGCAACCCCTTTTACCGATCAGTCTATTCAAGCATTTGCCCGAGCAGTTATTGGCCAATTTGGCATCGGTCTTCGCATTCAGATGAAAGGTTGGCGTTCGTTATGGTTTGAGAACCTGGTGAATTCCTTTTTTAGTTTTGATTTAGACCCCGTTTTATGTTTCAAAGAGCTGGCTGAAAAGATACCGGATTATCTCCCCAGATTTGGCCCTTTTGAATTTAAGAGTGCTCCTGAAGTGAGTGTTATTATCCATGGTCGAGGGAATAACTACTTAACTATGATAGCGCATACAGTAAAGGACTCGAGCGAAGTTAAACTTAAGTTTAATGATTCGGTTGTGGGTTTCCTTTTTGAGGATATCGATCTGCCCTATATTTTAGGAAACCCTCGCCAAGATCCCAAACTCATGACTCGCTATAAAGCGTATGCAGAAGGAATGAATACGGAATTAGCTGCTCCAATCAAAACTTTTCCTAATAAATCACCTATAGCCGTTATAAATCTTGAGTCACGAGCTGAGCATGCCTTCAAACAACTTCATGTGGATGCCTTACTGTATCTTTGCAATATTCTGAGGCCAATAATTACCTCCCTCTATGATCGAATCGTAGAAAGACAGTTACAACAGCAATCTATATTGTACGCCCAGCGGTCTTACTGGAATACGGTTGGAGCCATACTTGAACACAACACCAACAGCCAACTGGTCTCAATACGCATGGGTATTGATAACGCAAGAAGGGCCATAGAGCTTAACAAGGTAGAAAAAGCCGACGAAATATTGGCTCAAGTGCCTAACAACCTTGAAACAGCGAAAAAAGAGATAAAAGGGTTCTCCAACAAACTCCATGAGTATACGGTTTATGGGCGATACTTTATTTCTGAACAAATTTCAGAAGCCCTGGGCAAAGTTGAACAAATGATGGCCAGAACAAAGCGTCAGGTTCAGATAAGCATCTCTCAGAGTGATGAATTTGAGGTCTTCTGCTCGCCTATTCTGGCTATGCATTTATATAACCTTCTCGATAATTCCGTTTACTGGATATATGATCGAATACGTAGGGAACCTGAACATAAAGGACAAATATCTATTACGGTGAAGCCCGGCCCCCTACCTGCTGAAAATCAAGAGCAGGAGCTCAATAGAACGTGTGAGATAATTATAATAGACAATGGTTCAGGTTGCCCTCCGGAAACACTTACTTCGTTACGGCGGCGACCGGTCACTTCGCAGAGAAAAGATGGAGCAGGAATGGGCCATGCTGTTTATGCAGCAACCAGTTATATACAGTCATTAGGCGGCACTATTGATATTGACAGTAAGGTAGGCGAAGGCTTCACAATCATAATGAATCTTCCACTGTATAACGAGAAAATTCACAAACCAAAGGCTGAGGGCGATATACAGACTTAAATAAAGAGGAGCATAGAATATACAGTACTTACGATTATGGAGGATGATTTTCATGCTAACAGATGGATTATCTCAAGCTGCCTGGGTCGGTATTGTCCAACAATTATGCGATTATCTGCAAGAGAATAAAGACAAGATACAATTTCTAAAGCAAATTGATAATATTAGGGTTAATCCCTCACTCAATTTAGAGGAGTTCATAGCCGGCAATATGGGTGATCTTGTGCGTTTCTTGCGGGCCACAAATGGGCATTTTTATCTTGACTCAGGCAATGAACTTCTGCTCCTCCATACCACCGATCCCCAAGAAAAGGTAAAACGTTCCTTCTCATATGATGTATTGTCTTCAATTTTACCGGTCGATCAACAACAAGTAAACGTTATCGAGAAAAGCAGATTTAAACAGTTCTTTAAAAAAAACTTCTCCTGGGCTTCGAGCTTACTATTTATTCCGATATGGTTCTCAGATGATCACATTTATCCCTTAAATCGCTTGGGGATGATCATTTTTGAAACACAAGATCCAGAGATCGACAATCATTTTCGCGACCAAGTTACTCAGTCATTTGCTCATACAGTTGCCGGGCAACTGGCGCTCGGCCTTCAGTTCCGTCTGCAAACTAGGCAAGACAAGTGGTTTCAAAATGTAATGATTTCTTTTTTTAGACTCGACCTAGAGCCGTATAAATGTTTTGAGGAACTTACCCACCAAATACCGGATTTTCTATCTTTCTTTGGCTCTTTTAAGAGCAAGCCCAAGGTGCAAATACTGACCTATAATGCCCAAGGCAAGTATTTAACCATTGTAGGAACAACAGCTGGTGAAGTTGGTACTAGAGTTGAAGTAAAAGATTCAGTTGTAGGGTTACTTTTTGAAGAAACAGGGAGATCATACGTTCTTGGTAATCCCAAAAATGATCCCCTTCTCAAAAGCCGATACAAGGCCTATATCGACAAAAAAGAGCGTACGGAAATCCAAACAGAGTTAGCCGTTCCTATTGAAAATTCTGAAGGCAACCGATTTGCAGCCATAAATCTTGAAACGGAATTTGTTAATGCTTTCTCTCCCATATATGTAAAAGCTTTAATTAATCTTTGTAACATGTTTGCCCCTATGATAGCTACTCTCTATGACAGCATCATAGAGAGACAAAGGCAGCAATCAGCAGTAATGCATGCGCAACGCTCCTACTGGAAGACAGTTGGATCCATCCTTCGGCATAATACAAACAGTCAGTTGGCTTCAATACGCATGGGAATTGACAACGCAAAAATGGCTGTAGAGCTAAATAAGACTGAAAAGATAAAAGAATCGTTGATCCCCGCCTATAGCAATCTAATCATGGTGGCGGAAGAGATCAAACAGTTTTCCGAAAAAATTTATACGTATAGTGTCTACGGTGATTATCTAATTCGTGAACTCATTTCAGAAGCAATTTTTAGAATTAAAGAAAGAATAACCAAAGAAAAGAAAACCCTGGTCGATTTTGTCCCAGGTCAAGATTTTCATGTATTTTGCTCACCTACTTTTATAATACACTTCTATAATATTCTTAATAATTCTATCTATTGGATGACACAACGTTTGCTTCAAGAATCAAACTATCAGCCAAAAATATCAATAAGGGTAGCTCCTGGTCCTTTACCAGATAAAGGTGGGGAAAGAGAGTTAAACCAAACTTGTGAAGTAGTTATAGAAGACAATGGGCTTGGTTGCCCCAAAGTTGTTCTGGACAGACTCCTGCATCAGCCGGTAATTTCCGGCAGAATTGGGGAACAAAAGAGGGGCTATGCCCTCTATGCTCTAGCAAATGATGTTTATGGCATAAATGGCAGTGTAAAAGTTGAAAGTGAGGAAGGCTACTGGTTCAGAACAACAATACATCTACCCGTTTTTGATAGCCGAATTCACCAAGCGAAAAGCTCGATCTAATTGCAAAATCTAAAAGGAGGAAAGAGGAAGATGTCGAGTAAGAAGCGTATACTTGTAGTGGAGAACTTAGAAGGTCTCCGTACTCAATACACTATTGGTCTGGAAATGGCTGATTTTGAAGTAGATAGTGTATCAAATTTGCAAGAGGCTCTTGATATTATTGATGCCAAAACTTTTCATGTGGCTTTGGTGGACCTCATGCTCAATGATCCTCACGATACAGTAATGCAGGGCTTAGATATTTTAGAAAAGTTGCGTGCTGTAAATGAGGGTACACAAGCCATTGTTATCTCAGGGCAAAAAGAGCCAGGCACAGCAGTAGATACCATTACGGAATACCAGGCGGCTGACTACATTCCAAAAGCGCAGATACTTAACGAAGGCATGGGATTTCTGATCAAAGAAGTTTCCCAACTGGCAGCATCTACAGAGCTTAAGAAGTTTGGCAACTACAAAAGCATTGTTTCGGTTATGGCGGGTGGTACAAAAAGTGAAGTGGTTTGGGCTGATTCTTTGCTAAGAATACTAAAACCCAAGAATGGTTTTATCGGGCTCCAGAACTTTTTAACACAGTTTTGTGAGCCAATGTTGCCCTTACTGCCACAAAAAGAAACCTCTCCTCCCTTTCTTGTTCATAAAGAGCAACGCTTCGCCAACGGAAAATTTTGGAGCAAGGGCTTAGGAAAACCCCTAGAACTTGTCATTTGCCGGGCAGCTGAGGCAGCTGAGTTGCTCGCTCAAAAAATTCATACTACGTGGCAAACTGACTCTTTGCTCGAATATGAAAATAGTGAACTAAAAGGTTATGCCTTTGGCCTGCCAAATGAGGTTACGCGTTCAGATTTTATTGCCCCCCTTAACCATTCAGCAGAGGAAACTGATGCCAGATCAAGACGATACTCGCCAACGTCAAGATGATATAAAAAAGCTAATTATTGAGCACAATCGTCGCCTACAACTGTTAAAGGAACAACAAGCACGCCAAGGCATTTCTACCGATCCACGAATTATCATCGAAATTGAAGATATCGAAGCAAAGATAGAAGAATTACAAGACAAATCAAAGATTTCACAGCCCCCACAAAGTAATCTTCAGATTTTAGTGATGGATGATGAAGAGGTTAAAGCAGACCCCTTAAGGATGCTTTTAGAAAACTATGGCTTCCAGGCCGAGAAGGAAACTAATCCCCATAATGTTTGGCGGCTGGTCCAGCAAAAACATTACGACATTATTTTTCTTGATATTATCATGCCCAACTATGATTATGATGGGATAGAGGTGTTAGTTGATATAAAGACATTTTCACCGAATACCAAAGTCATAGCCATTACCGGGTATGCTCAGGGCGAGCAAATTGCAGAAATTATGAGATTGGGGGCATCCGGTTTTATTCAGCGCAGCCCGTATACCCCTCCAGAACGATACCGTGATAAAATAACAGAGGTGCTTAAATTGCCCTCATTGTTCAATTCAGTTGCACTAGATAACGTATTACTACACCACCTGTGGAACAGGGTACAATATGGAAAAGAACAACTACAAAAACAAAGTCTTGCCGGTCTAATAAAATTAATTTTCAATTCTATTGATGGCTTTGATGATTTTCATGTAAGAGTCGGTACTGATGAAGAAATCGATATTCAATTTGAAAATCAACGGAATGAGGGTTTTTGGAAGGAGCGAGGCAGTTTATTACAAATAGCGTGTCTAGATTGGTCGGAAAAGGATATTGGATTAGCTGAATATCGCAACTTTCGAGCGAAACTTACACGAGTAAAATTAGGTTTTCTCATTACATACAATGGTTTTTCAAATGAGTTATGGCAGGCACTTTCCGATGAAGGAACCAAAGACCCGCTTGTTGTTCTTGTTGACCATTCCGACTTAAAAGCACTCATTAGTGCAGAAGACCGGGAAAAGCTTTTAAGAGATTTTGTAAAAAAGGCTATCCGTGGCTATTCTGATTTTTCAAAATCCTCCTCAACTGTTCACGAAATATCTCAGAGAAGGGAAATAGATCTCCTCCCAGAAACAGATACAACTATTCAGGTTTTAGTAGAACTTAAGAACGATATAAAAGAGTTTACTTCAGTCGAACAGAAAAATTTTATTCGTAAACTATCTCAAAGCCTCAATCTTGCTTCTAATCAGATAAATATCTTAAATATTAAATCAGGCAGCGTATTAGTTACACTCGAAATGCCTAAAGAAGCTGCACAACAATTAGTATCAATGTACTTGACCAACACATCCATATTGCGAACCCTTAATATTACGAGAGTAGAGATAGAACCGCAGAGTAATGAAGAGTTGCAGAAAGATAATCAGGCAGACAATACAAATAAATTCAAGTCATCTTGTGAGAACGATAAGGACCTAATTTATACTATTGAAGATCAACCCTGGTTTGCGCCTGATTTTCCCTCGATAGCTGAAGTTGATGAAACAGCTTTAGGCAAAGTAAAAAGCAAAATTGCTGTCGTTATCATTACGGCTACAGAAGTTGAGTTAAAAGCTGTGCTACATTTACTAACCCCTCTTTCTCGACGCAAACAGATTTTAGGGGTTTATTCTGGTCCTGAGACATACTACTTGGGCAAGTTTGGAGCTCATAATGCCGTCGTAACTAAATGCCGAATGGGATCAATTGGGGAAGGATCCGTGATTTTAGCCACAGAGCAAGCTCAACGTTTATGGCAACCTAAAGCTATTGTTATGACTGGTATCGCTTTCGGTAAGTCCCCTGGAAATCAAAAATTGGCTGATGTCTTGATTGCTTCTCAAATCATATCGTATGAACAACAGCGAGTTGGCTCGGATGGTATCATCCAGCGAGGCTCTATTCCACCCAGTAATACAACATTACTCAATCGTTTTGAAAATATTCGAGGCTGGACCTTTTCTAGACCAGATGGAAAAGCTTGTAAAATACACATTGGGCCTGTTCTATCAGGCGAAAAACTGATAGATAAACCTGAATTTAAGGCCAACTTGTTCAACCAATTTCCACAAGCAATAGGAGGAGAGATGGAAGGGGCAGGTCTTGTAGCCGCATCGGGACGTGTTGGAACAGCCTGGATACTTGTAAAATCGATTTGTGACTGGGGAGACGGAAAAAAACACAAACAACACCAACCCTTAGCTGCGGCGGCAGCAGCCTCATTGGTTCATCATGTTCTTAACCAAAAAACCGTTTTGAAAGCAATCAAAAACCCTGATAACTAACCTCGAAATATCAATACCTTTTGATGCGTAACGCCTACTTCTAACTGGCACCCCCAACTCTATCTCAGGAATAGTAGAAATATTCTTAACAACCTATAAAATTTGACCAAGTATTTAGAGTTTGCAGGGAGAGTACTGCTATGCCGGCCAGCAAAGGTGTCAAAAAAACTAACTCTGAAACCTCATCTCACGCGCTTGAAATTAATAAAAACTTCGCTGGCGTATTAGACTCTACCTTGCTGGCCGATGAGGCAGCTCTATTAAAGCGACTTGCCTGTGCAATCGAAAAATTTTTAGGCAAAGGCGAAGCCTCAATTTTTTTGGTCACGGATCGCTCCAACCAAAAGGTGATAACCTATAAAGCTGGCTCTTCAGATATTACGCAGCAAAGATTAAACGGGTTTCAATTACAAATGGGTGAAGGGGTGGTTGGTTATACCATACAAACAGGTCAACCCCAGCTGATAACCGATATCAATATACAAGAGGAGTCAAATGGTGGACCTGTCTTCTGCCGGAAGGCCGATGAACGCTCTGATTACTCCACCAAATCATTGGCTTGCGCGCCGATAACTCTACACGATCAAGTTCTCGGGGCGATTGAAATTGTTGATAAACAACCGAATCGTTTCTCAGAAGCAGATCTAAGCCTCTTGAGTTCAATAGCCGACTTCTCAGCCAACATTGTTCACGATTCCAGATATATTCAAGCTCTTAAACACCAATCTAAACAACTGAATGCCAGTGCCAAGGTCATTACTCAGGCTGTCGCTCACCTTGATGCTTTTGAAGCATTACCGGAGAAAATCGCCGATAGCATCCATCTTAACTTTGATATTGATGTTGTAAAGATTTGCCTATTTGACGAGAATGAAGATCAAGATAGCAAGCCTCCGACCGAGCCAAATTCTGCTCTCACGTTACCCCTTGCCATTTGCGGAGAAACTATTGGCGTTGTCATTCTGCAAAATGCCTCCTCAACCTCCGATGGTGAAGAGATTTTTTCTGATGAAACCACCAACATTTTGAAACTTTTGGTCAACCAATTGGCCTTTGTTATTCATCATGCCAAGTCATATCAACAAATAAATCTCAAAAAGCAAAATTTAGAAATCATCCAAGCGCTTGACAAACAGGTTATCAGCACCACCGATAAAAATCTTAGCGAGAACTTACACCTCATTCTGAGCAAAAGTCTGGAACTTATTGGCATAGAAAGTGGGCAAATTTTTCGTTATGACGAAAAGGCAAAGACATTAGTCGTAGAGGTGGCCTCAGCAGAAAGCTATCCAAAAGCGCCCCAACCCTTAGAAGGTATTTTTGAGCATGTTATTTCATCCAGACAATCGGCCTGTATTGGCGATTTGAAAAATTGGGAGCCAACGGCAAACATGAACAGTCGCTTGAGCATCCCCCTGGTAACCGGTGATCTCGTGGTGGGTATTTTCAATGTCGAAAGTGCACACTTAAATGCATTCACCTCTATGCATCAGAACATGCTCGAATATCTAGCCCCTCAAGCGACCATTGCTATTCAGAACGCTTATTTGTTTAGGCAAAAAATTCACCGAGCCTCGCTCTTGCAGGCAGCTTCTGAAGTGAGCAGTAAAGCGATCTCTATCCGCGATCTCAATGTCTTACTACAGTCAACAGTAGAGACGATTGTTGATAAATTTGGCTATTATCACGCGGCTGTTTTTGTAGTTGATGATGAAGATAAAGCGTGGATGCTCCTACAAGCAGATGCCAGCGAACGGGGACAAAAAGTACTCCCCCGTGATTATCGGATAAGAGTGGGCAGCGATACTCCCGTTGGGCAAGCAACTGGCCCCTTCCGAAAATACCGTTTGGCCTTGTATACTGCCCAAGAAAATAGCTATACAAAAAATCCACACTTGTCGGAAGCACGTTCAGAAATCGCATTGCCGCTTAGTGTAAAGACCGCCAAAAGATACAAAACGCTTGGGGCACTGAATATACATAGTACCGAAGAAAATGCTTTTGCCACCAAAGATATTGCCATGTTACAAGCCATGGCTGACCAATTAGCCGTGATTATCAGTAATGATCGATTATATGACCAGGCGAAGAAAGAAAAGGAACTGATAGAAGTACTGCGGGAAATTGACCGGCGTATTATTAATCCGGGTGAGTCAAAAACGGATCTACTTCGTTTCATTCTTACGGAAAGCTGTCGGTTGACGGGAGCAGAGAATGGGCAGATTTTTTTAGTTGAAGGGGATAGCTTAAGAGCGGAAATTGCTACTAAATCAAAAGATCTCAATACGAAAGTCCCGATGGTAGTGGGTTCGATTATAGGTGATGCTGTCTTTAATGAACATATTTTAGTTACCGACTTAAATAAGCTTTTGTCTGGAGAAAATGGTATAGCGCGAGGTATTGACTATACCCGGGCTTACAAGCCAACTAGGCTGAGTCGGATAGCGGTTCGTATTCATGAAGAAGACGGCAATGTTGTGGGCGTTCTTAGTGTTGACGACTACAAGCCGAACAAATTCACCGTAGAACATCGTGAAATTTTATCAGCTTTGGCCGGTCAGGCGGCTATTGGTATAAAAAACCGCATACTTATGAGCCAAGCAGAGGTAAGGCATCGTCACCTGGAAGCCACAGCCCAAGTTGGGGCCGATATCATCTCGAGCTTAAATGTTGCGGAGTTGCTTGACAAGACCGTTGACCTCATTCACCAAAAATTCAAATTGTATTATGCCGGTATCTTCCTCATTGAACAGATTGAGGAAAAAGGGCGTAAACAAAAAATAGCCAAATTAAAAGCGATCTCCGATGGTAACAGACATCAATATGCAAACAGAGAACACCAGTTTGAGGTCGGTGGTAGATCGATGGTAGGTATTACCATCAGCACAGGTCAAGCTCAGATTACGCATATCACCTTGGGTGGTAATGGGGCCAGCAATGTAGACAAATCTATTTTACCAGAGACTCTTTCAAAAATGACCCTCCCTTTAAGAAACAGAAAGGGGGTCATTGGGGTCCTTGAAGTACAAAGTGTTGAAACAATTTTCACCGCAGATGATACCCAAATGCTGCAAACCATGGCCGATCAGCTAGCTATTGCCATTTACAATGCCGATTTATATCAACGCACCGAACAAGATAAGCAGCAATTAGCCGCTCTACGAGAAATTGATCTGGCGATTATCAGTACAGAGCTTGATCTGGATCAAACTCTGGAACTCATTCTAAACAAAGGGCTGGCCTTAATCGAAACAAAAGCTGGCTCGCTATCATTATTAGAATCCGATCAAGAGCACCTCATCATCCGGGCCTCAAGTCAGAAGAATGAGATTGGATCCGGCTTGCCGGTTGATAAAAGTATTCTGGGTTTAGCCGTTGAGAAACAACACACTATCCGCATTGCTGATGTTTCGTTAGAGCCTCGTTACCAAATGGGTTATGACTTATTTAGTGACACTGCCATAAGGAGTGTCCTTCTTATTCCACTAAAAGAAGATACATCTATTATCGGTGTTTTTGGTGCTTACAGGTCTCAAATCAATGCTTTTTCTGACAAGCACCAGGAAACTTTAGAAACATTGGCTCGTCAGGCTGCAATTGCCATTAAGAATGCCTCGCTTTACAGTCAGGCCCAACGTCGGGCAGCTTTATTAAAAGCCGCCGCAAAAGTCAGCCAAAGCGTAATCTCTATCTTCGATCTTGACCAACTTCTCAATAAAATAGTCAATACCATTTGTGATGAATTTGAGGAGAGAGAGTTTCATTATGCGGCTGTCTTTCTGCTGGATGAGACAGGCAAATATGCCTGGCAACAGGCCGGTACGGGCGAAGTGGGACATAACCTGGTAGCAGAAGGCTTTAAGTTTAAAGTAGACGTGGATGACTCGATAGTAAGTATCGTTGTCCAGAGCGGCCAGGGGGCAATTGAAGAATATAACGTGTACTTGGATGATGAAAACCATCACACGATACCTTTACTCCCAAATACACTATCGGAAATGGCTCTACCGCTCAAACTGCGCTATAAAGTCATCGGCGTGTTGACTGTCCATAGTCGCCAAAAGAATGCTTTTTCTGATGAGGATACGCAAACCCTACAATCTATGGCCGACCAGTTGGCTATTGCCATTGACAATGTGAAAAAACAAGAAAAATTGGTAGAAGCCGAAACCCTAAAAACCATTGATGAAGCGACCAGTCAAGCAATGCATTGGGTGGCTAATAAGGCCAGACCCATAAAAGATTATATAGAACGACTTGACCGTGAAATTAGCCCCCTTATTACAAAAAGTAACGTTGATGAAACACTCCAAGAGGATTTTTTTGAAGCAATAGAAGTCATCAAACAAAATGCCAGCCTCATTCTTGACGTTAAACAAGAAATTATGGGCACTGCCCGACAATTTGACTTAGTAAAAGCTAGCCTCGAAGCTATTGTCGCAAAAGTCTTAAAGCAAATAGATTCTCCAGGGGTGCATATCAGGCAGGATATCGCCTCGGATTTACCCCCGGTTCAGGTAGATTGTGCTGCCGTAGAAGAAGTTTTTAGAAATCTATTTGTCAATGCCATCCATGCAATGAAACCCCTTCACATGATGAAAGAGACTGAATCACCTGAATTACACATTAAAGCGCAAACAACAAAAACAGGAGATTTTGTTGAAGTTAGGATAATTGACAACGGCACAGGTATCGCAGTTGATAAAATCAAACATATATGGACGCCATTTTACACCACCAAGGCTGGGACGGGTGGAACTGGCGTTGGGTTGTCCTATTGTCTGCAAGCAATGCACAAGATGGGTGGGAAGATCACGGTTGAAAGTGATATCGGACAGGGCACTACTTTTATCTTAATACTCCCTGTCAGTCCCGAAGTTGAGCCATATTGAAATTTAGAGTTGTTGCAGAATAAATCACGTGGGAAATAACTTTAATTCTGCACTCCATACTCCCGCTATAATCAGCAAAGATTCAAATAAATCCTTTAACAAGTAAAAACTGTTAGTATTTTCGCTCCACAATTCTATTGTGCGACGACCCTCTTATATTTTGAAATTTGTCTAATTAAAGGAGACAGGGATGGATGAAAGGTTAAGTTTCGATAATAAAACGACGCACTGTTTTACGAAAGACAATGTCGAAATCAGGGTAAAGTATTCTTGTTCTGTTGCTATCGCCAAGAACAGAGTCTTCAAAAAGCATAAAGATCATCACGCCCGTAGCAACATCGGCTGGCAAGACAAGTTACAACAGCAAATTAATGGGGCTATTACATATGTCTTGAAACATTATCTATGGTTTATGTTGCAAGAAAACAATAGCCACAGAGAGCATATTGAGCGTCAGATCATAAATTGTCTCAACGAGAATTATTATGATGAGACAACACCTTTATTCGATAAAGGTCTGGCGATTCAATCAGTTGAACTGCTTCAAGTAACTGAGAGACCTAAATTGTATTAGTAACTAAGCATTTTGAATCTAATGATAACGGAGGCGGCTCTATGAGAGGTCAGTATAGAATTCTTATTGTTGATGATGATGATAACATCCTGAGAAACATCTCAAGAATGTTGCGAGATTATTCTGCAAGCATAGATACGGCTACAAACAACCCCTATGCGTTCACTATATTTCAACAAATGCCTTATGATCTCGCTATTTTGGACATGAATATGCCCGATTTTGATGGCGAACCTAACGCATTGGCAGGCATTAATCTCTTAAAAAAATTGCGTACTCTTGATGATACATTACCCGTTATCATCTTAACCGGCGAAGAAGAAGTAAAAATCAAAACGATGCTCAAAGCAAGTGACATTAAGAATGTCGACATTTTTCTAAAAAACAGTCCAGGTGCGGGTGATGAACTGTACGACAAAGTTAAAACTCTCCTTAATGAAAGTGAGGTGTCTATATTAGCTACAGGGGAAAGCAGGCCCAATTTCTTTAAACGCAAAGATTTTGTGAATCTTCAGGGCGTTGTCAGTAGTATAGAAAGTGATCATCAGGCTAAGAACGGGGACGAAGGCCATATATTCATTATAGAAGGTGCAGGAGTATCGCCGTCTTTGCTCGATCGTCACTGGCCGGCTAAAGGAGCCTACGGCAAGTTGCGGGCTGAACCTGTAGATATTATTGGTATTCGGAACAACAAATTTGTTGTCATAGGTTCAAACCATATGCTTTTCTTGCACGATTTCTATCGCAATAAAGTTCTCGTTCACAAAAACCATCTTAAGAATTTAGTAGGAAAAGTTGTAGAGGTTAAAGATAAAATGAATCGTTTAGAGGTTCGCATAACATCTAGCAATGCACCAGAGTATTTAACCTCAAAGAGATCATGGCAAGCTGTTACGGATGATGATACCCTTTTACCCCTCCATACGGAAGTTGATATTCTTGGCGAAAAAGGAGGTAAATTGAGAGTCAGGCCCCACCAAACCATGATTCTAAACGAGCAGGGGCAGGAAGTTCCCATAACTGAAGAAATCCTCAACGATCTCATTGGAAAAGTTGTCAAGCCAATTGATGAGGCTGACAAAGGAACCATCTTAATCATCTCTGAGCAGGCATCAGATGCTATAAAAAACGTGTATTGGCAAGCGATAGCGGACGATGAGCTGATATTTATCCCAGGCGAAAACGTTAAAGTTGCGGGCGTAAAAGAAAAAAAGTTACTCATCCGAGAATATATAGCATAGATAGAAGGAATGCCACGAATTCGGATATCAAAAAACTAATAGACAAAACAGATAAAAGACGTGCAATCCAGCTCCGTCACTCCCGCATGCTTTTAGCGGGAGTCCACGTCCAAAGAGCCTACTGGATGCCCGATAAAGACATACGGGAATGATGCTCAAAAACTGCGAAAAACTTAATTGACGCAGTACTTAACCGTTTTTACATTCAAACCTGCTGTCGAGGCCGATACTGTATCGCCTCGGCGATGTGGGGTGTTTGAATCTGCTCCGCCTCGGCCAAATCGGCGATAGTGCGAGCCAGCTTGAGGATGCGATGATAGCCGCGGGCGCTCAGTTGCATCTGCTGCATAGCCGATTTGAGAAGGTTGGTGCTGGTCTCATCCAGCGGACAGAATTGGCGAATTTCGCCGGGACCCATATCGGCGTTGGTTTGGAGAGGGGTATCGGCGAAACGTTTGCGCTGGACGCAGCGGGCGGCTTCGACCCGGTCGCGAACGGTGGCGCTGGGTTCGCCGGTGCGCTGGCTGCTGAGTTTTTCGAAGGGTACGCGGGGAACTTCGACGTGAATATCAATCCGGTCCATGAGTGGGCCGGATATTTTTTTCTGGTAGCTCTTAACCATCGAGACAGAGCAAGTGCATTCTTTGTTGGGATCGGTGTAGAAGCCACAGGGGCAGGGGTTCATCGAGCCGATGAGGATGAAGTTGGCCGGGTAGGTCAACGACCCCGCCGAGCGGCTGATCGACACGATTTTGTCTTCCAGCGGTTGGCGCAGCATCTCCAACATGCGGGTGCCGAACTCCGGTAGTTCGTCGAGGAAGAGAACGC
>JAGRBY010000560.1 GCA_020433835.1 Anaerolineae bacterium
TCCGACAATGTTTTTTTGTCGGGCAAACTCTCGATATTTTGCGAGGATTTAACCGGCAAATCTTGTTTGTCCGACTAGTAGAGTAATTTTCGGCTTTTGAGAATGCCGATTATATGGTATGGTATTGTATTGTAATCTTGTAATTCTGGAGAAGCTAATTTATGACTGGAGTGGAAGCTAGCCAGGCGATAGCCCTGTTTGTAACGTTATTTGCCATGGCTATTGGGTTGTTTTTTACGGTGATCCCGCCGATACCCGGCACGCTGGTTATTTGGGGAGCAGCGTTGGGGTATGGATTGGTGCTGGGATGGGAGCACTTGGGCTGGTTAACATTTAGTATTATCACCCTTCTCATGATAGCCGGCATTGTGGCCGATATTTTAGGCGGCCAATTTGGCGCACGCATGGGCGGAGCCTCGTGTTTGGCGATTGTTGTCGGTACAGTGGTGGGCCTGCTATTGGGCTTTATCGTTAGTTTGGTTGGTACGCCGATTCTGGGCTGCTTGGCCGGTATGGGCGGCACTCTGGGCGGCATTTTGTTGATTGAGCGAATGCGGTACAAAGATTGGCAGCGAGCGGGTAATGCCATCAAAGGCTATTTAGCCGGTAATGCTTTGGGAATTATGGCGAAGGTTACCGCCGGCTTACTGATGATCGGCGCATTTTTGGCCAGAGTTTATTGGCCTTTTAATTAATCCTCAAACCGCAGCGTGACCTCATCGAGGCTTCTCAACGAACCGACGATGGTGACACGATCGCCTAATCTAAGGCGGGTATGGCCATGCGTAATTAGCGTATGGCCATCGCGCAGAATGGATAAAATTAGCGTATCGAGCGGCAGCCGTAGTTCTCGAACCTGGACACCGTGCAGTTCAGGATCACGGACCTCGATGTCGATGATATCTTGATTATTAGCGGCCCCAAGCAGCATCGGAGCCACAGAAGGCGAACGCACGAAGTGATCCAGCAGCCCCACAATGGCTGTGCGCGGATCAACAATAAGCGCCCCCAATTCGTGGAAGCGCGTAAAGTTTTGCGGATTATTCAACCGCACCACCAGCGTATCGGTGCCGAAATTCTGGTAGGCTAATTCGCAAATTTGGTAGCTATCCTCATCAGGCAGCATGGCCACAATAACCTCGGCCTGAGGAGCTTTGAGCCGGCGTAGGGTCTCCAACGCCAGGTCTGAAATGTGGTGAATGGTAAAATCGCATTGGTCGATGCCGGCACTGTTGAAATTGGGATTGGTCGATGCCACTTTCACTTTCCAACCATGAGCACATAGCTGTTGAGCCAGGGCTAATGTTTGCCCATCGTGCCCAAACAGGATGGCATCTCGAACCCCTTCAAATGCAGGTGTAGCGCGGGTACGGGCCTCACCAACTTGATTGATGGCAAACTTGAAACAAAGGGGGCCAACCATCTCATTGAGCACTACCACCGAAATAATCATCGTGGCAAAGGCAGTTCCCAACTCCGGAAACTCGACAGCCACCTCTTTTGCCAGCCCCAGGGCCACCCCGGCCTGCGTTACAAAAGCCATCCAGCGCAGTCGATTATGTTTCATCGGATCGCCGGCGATAACGCCCCCGCTGAAAGAGCCAAGCATCACCGCCACCAATCGAGTTCCAAAAAGAGCCAGGGCGATGGGCCAGGTGGCGATAAGAATATCAAGCTCCAGCGAATCGCCGGTTAGCGTGAAAAAAGCAATGTAAATGAGCGGGCCGGTGTGCTCTAAAATTTCGCGAAATTCGCCTCGGCTTTTGCTAAAATTATTAACCATAAAGCTGGCAATCAAACAAACCAGCAGCGGCTCAATTAAAATTTCAGAGCCAAAGATATCGTGCGAGTATTCTCGAATAAAAGTCGATAAAACAAAAACGCCAAACCCACACAGCAAGATGATGGTAGTTTTGGGTATTCTTTCCAGCTTAGCCGCCAGCACGATTGACAATAATTTTGATAGAATGCCTCCCAGAACCACGGCCACCGACAAATTGACCATCAACAGAATAACAAAACTAATACTGAGATTAATGTTGGTCAGCAGCGCATCGGCCACGGATGAACTGACGGCAAAAATGATGATGACGACGACATCCATAATGACAGTTACGCCTAAAGCGATTTGCGTAAAGGGGCCTTTGGCCCGCAGTTCATTGATTATGGCAATGGCCGAAGCCGGAGAGCGCGCCACCAGAATCGAGCCGGCTAGAATAGCCACCGCCACATGGGCCGAGCCAGACATACCGTGCATAAACGGGATAAAGTCGGCCAAGAAAAAGACGACGGTTGACGTTAACGTCAGAGTCAAGATAACGAGGCCAATCGTAATCCAGCCGATACTTTTTAGCCGGCCGCGCAGCTCCGGCAGGTACAACTCGCTGCCGGCGGCAAAAGCGATGAAAGCCAGGGAGACCTCATCGACAAAACGCAGGCTCTCAACCGCTTCTTCAGAGATAATATTGAGGATGAAGGGGCCGGTCAGCAGGCCGGTAAAAAGATAACCGGTAATTTTTGGGAGTTTAAACCGGGCAAAGACATCGCCAACCTGTCGGGCAGCCAGCGCCACCACGGCAAACCCCACCAAGAAAGCAGCAATATGCTGGTAATGATCCATTTTTATTCCTCAAACCGCAACCTAAGCCTATCCAGGCTGGCCGGAGAACCGACAACGGTCATATGATCGCCCAGTTTAAGACGCGTGTAGCCGTGCGAGATCAACGTATGGCCGTCGCGACGGATGGATAAAATCATGGTGTCAAGCGGTAAGCGCAGGTTTCGAACTGATACGCCGTTCAGAGCGGGGTCGCGCACTTCAATATCGATAATATCTTGATTATCCGCCGTGCCGATAAACAGCGAGGCCGCAGACGGTGAGCGAACCAGGTGATCAAACAGGCTTACCATGGCAGTGGACGGATCGACGGCTAAAACGCCGAGTTCTTTGAAGCGGGGTGCCTTGGTGCGGTCGCTCAGACGCACAATAAGAGTCTGGGTGCCGAACTGCTCGTATGCGATTTCGCAAATGGTGTAATTTTGTTTATCCGATAGCATACCGATAATCGCCTCGGCTTTATCAGCTTCAAGATAATGCATTGTCTTGAGGTTGATGCCGGAAACCGGGTAAATATCAAACTCTAATTTCTCTTCTTCTTCGATATTGTAATCGGCGGTGAGTGAGGCCAGTTTAACCTGCCAGCCGTGGGCTTGCAGTTGGCGGGCCAAAGCCAAAGCCTGCCCCTCTAACCCAAAAATAATCGCATCCCGCACGCCGTCTCCTTCAGAGGGGGCGCGAGTGTGGGCCTCGCCCGAACGGTTGATAGCCCACTTAAACAGGATAGGGCCAACCATTTCGTTAATGACCACTACGGCAATCATGGTGGTGGCAAAGTCGTCGCCCCAAGAGGGGAAAGCGACGCTAACCTGCGCGGCCAATCCCAACGCCACGCCGGCCTGGGTAATAAACACCATCCAGCGCATACGGTTGTGGCTCATATCGTTACCGGCTAAAATGCCGCCGCCCAGTGAGCCAATAAAAATCGAGACAACCCGAATCACAAAAAGAGCCAGAGCAATGGGCCACACCTGAGCCAAAATATCGAGCTTCAAACCGATGCCGACCAACGTGAAAAAAACCACGTAAATCGTCGGTCCGGCATGGTGCAGAATTTGCGCGAAATCGAGGCGATAGTTGGTATAGTTGTTAAGATAAAAGCCACTGACCATACAAATTAACAGCGGCTCTAAATGGATTTCAAAGGGCAGAGCATCGTGCGAGTACTCAACCAGAAGATCGGATACGAAGAAAACGATAAAACCACTGCCTAAAATCAGGGCGATTTTCAACTTCTCTTGAGCAGCTTGAGCCGACAAAACAATTTCCAAAGCTCGCCCCAACAGATAGCCGACGCCAACCGAGATTACAATCTCGCCCAGTACCAGCGCCAACAGCCCGATATCAATCCCCAAGTTTGATAACAAAGCAGCGGCAATGGAGCTGCTTACAGAAAAGAGTACGATAACAAGCACATCAGACAAAATGGTAACACCCAAAGCAATTTGGGTAAACGGCCCTTTAGCCCGCAGTTCGTTGATAATGGCGATGGCGACAGAGGGCGAACGGGCCACCATAATCGCTCCGGTAAGAAGCGCCACAGCCAGGCGGCTCAACGGCGGCATATCGTGCATAAAAGGAATAAAGTCGGCCATAAAAAAGACCGCTGTTACTCCCAACACCAGCGTCGTTACCACCAAACCGGCCGTAATTAGGCCAATGCTTTTAAAGCGGCCACGCAGTTCCGGTAGATACAGTTCGTTGCCGGCTGCAAAAGCGATAAATCCTAATGAAATTTCATCGACAAAGTGTAAGTTGGCAACGGCATCTTTAGACATTAGCCCCAAAGTAAAGGGGCCGGCCAGCACGCCCGTAACAAGATAACCACTTATTTTTGGCAGGCGAATACGCGCAAAAAAGTCGCCAATTTGTTTAGAAGCCAGTGAAACAAGAACAAAGCTGGAAAAGAAGATTACGATATTAAAATTGTCCATGGGGTAAGGTTTATCCGGATTAGATATAACTGACGGCCTTTGAAGAACAAAGTAAACCATTTTGTTCTTAGTACATTTTCTATGGGTTTAAGAGAATTAGCAAAAAGTCAATTGTTAAAATTATCACATGATAGTATCCAGTATCGCTTATTTTACGACTTAGCGGGTATGGATGGTTGGGCTTGTCATAAGATTGGAGACTCACTATAATGAAATTAAGGCTTTTTTCAAAATTCCAGGCAACCCAATAAGGGATAGAGATCACATCATGTTTATTCGTTTATGGTAACTACTCAGCAGTGGTGGCTTTTTGCGTCATTCCCGCACGTTTTTAGCGGGAATCCATTCGTTGGCCTTAAGTG
>JAGRBY010000561.1 GCA_020433835.1 Anaerolineae bacterium
TCCCCCCTCTGGGGGGTTAGGGGGGCCAGCGCCAGTCACTAACTTAATGGCAGTGGCGTTTCAGTTATGGGGCGGGATAGAAACACTGAATTTATGAGGGGAATGAGGCCACTGAACCGCTGCAGGCAGTGTGCTCATCAATCCACTGTCAAGAAAGCCTTCTATACTAAAACAGAAAGAGACCAGCCCTTTTAGGTAGCTGCTTGGTCATGCCCGCATGGTTTTATCGGGCATCCATAAGTCGTGTGGGATGGATGCCCGCATGTTTTAAGCGGGCATAACGTGATGAAAATGTTGGTTTCAAACCAATTTCGGTATAGTTGAAAGGCAGAATTCAGTGAAATCATCATGTTCAGTGGTTCAGTGTTTCAATGAGCGCCGGTTGGCCCAAATAGAAATGCATCCTCAGTAAATTCGTTTTAGTGCAAAGACTGCGGCCCGATACGGTTACAAGCCTATCAATTTAATCACGATGGGAATGAGGATAGCCGTGACCGCCCCATTTAACCCCATAGCTAAACCGGAAAACGCGCCCGCCTTTTCATTCTCTTGAAAGGCGACGGCCGTACCTAGCCCATGTGACGATAACCCCATGGTAAACCCTCGCACGCTGTAGTCTTTGATGCGCAACAGATTCATCCATTTCTGACCCAGTAAGGCTCCGATGATGCCGGTTAGGATGACAAAAACGGTGGTCAATGAAGGCAGGCCGCCAATCCGCTCGGACACACCCATGGCAATGGGGGTGGTGATCGATTTGGGGGCAAGCGACAGGAGCGTTGTTTGCGAAAGATCAAAAAGCCAGCCAATCCCCACCGCTGATAAGATGCCGGTTAATGAGCCGATGATTAAGACCCCAGTAACCGGCACAAACATCTGTATGAGCTGCTTATGGTAACGATACAAAGGCACAGCTAACGCCACCGTGGCCGGCCCCAGCAGAAAATGGACAAACTGAGCACCCTCAAAATAGATATCGTAAGGCGTACCGGTGACAAGCAGTAACGACACCAAAACCACAATGGAGGTGATAATTGGGTTTAGTATTGCGGGTGAATTAAGGCGGCGGTAAAGCAAGGTGCTGAGCTGGTAAACGATTAAGGTGATAGTTAGCCATAATAGGGGTGTTTGGGCCAGATAGACCCAGGTGTTGGTTAGAGCCTGCATGGTTACCTGCCTTCTGCTTTTCGAAATGCCTGGAATGCCCTGAGCAACACCTTCATCGACAGTGCGGTTACACTGATGGTGATAAGCGTGCTTACCACGAGGGTGATGATAATGGCCAACCCTTCCGTTTGAAGCAGATGCAGGTGGACGACAACGCCAACCGCCGCCGGAACATACAGCAGGGTCAGGTTTTGCAGGATGTACTGGGCGGTTTGCTCAACCTTGGCGACGAGCGCATCGCGCCAGAGCATCGCCACAAATAACAGCAGCATGCCCACAACCGGCCCCGGAACAGGCAGCGAAAACGTTCTAATGATGATTTCTCCGATGAGTTGGAACGATAAAAGAATAATCATTGCATTAACCATAAGACCTCTGATTATGTGTAAGGTGACAGTCACGTAAAAGTGACTGTCAAAGAAAACCTGTTGAAATAGATTGTTGGGTTCCTTCTTAACGTGTTTTCAGCACGTTTCTTCTATCAGGCTACAATACCGAATTTCTGTTTGCCTGCGTCGGTAGGTGTATTGTACATGTAGATGTGTAGACCGGCGAAAAGAACAAGGCACTGAGCATAATTGAGGCGGCCAACGTCAGAAGCCCGGCATCATCACTACTCCCCACCATTCGACTTTTGGGCAAAAGGGCTGCTATCTACCCCTAATTCCTACTCCCTACCCCTTACCCCTTTTTATACACACCTTTAGAGCCAGGTACTTTCGGGCAACGGTAAGTACTTTCGGGCAAGCAATTCCTCGTTATGACAACACAACATTTCGTACCGGTTAGGGGTTTGACGTCTATATCTTGTGGTTGGGGGTAATGCCTCTTTTTCGACAGCGGATATTCGTATAGCGACTTTAGTGACTATTGGGCATGAGAAAAAAGTACCAAAGGACCTTGAAATTAGGGACTTTTGGCCCTATTCAAGCTGTTTTTAGTTATGGTAAAATGATTATGTAATTAATTGATTGCAGCGTTTGATCAAAACGACCTTTACTATTCTATCCGGGTACCTGACCCTAAACGTGACAAACATTCAGCTTGCGGTTGACCACCAAGGTTGATTGTGCTTCTATTCAACACTCATATTTCACCTAGAAAGAGGTTTTTTATGCCATTTAAGTATAAGTTACACCCCAACCCCTTAGCCGGGGACGACAAGACCTACCGGGCTATTGTCAACTTTGACGATACCTGGGGCTTGCAGAAGTTGATTGATAAGATGGAAGAAGCCGGTTCGACCCTTACCCGGCCCGATATTGTGGCCGTTTTGGCCCAGCTAGACCAGATCATTATCGAGGCTTTGCTGGAAGGCAAGCAGGTTAACACCGGTTTGATTTTGTTTACGGCCAGTATCAAAGGCGTCTTTAACGGCGAGGATGATGTTTACAACAGCACGCGCCACAAGTTGGTACTGCGCGTTCGCCCCACTGCTGCATTTAAGGAGAAGATAAAAGTTGGCGCACGCTTTAAGAAAGTGCCTGCATCCGAACCAACCCCGGTCGTTAATATCTATCGCAATCTGTACAATCTGGGGGCCGACACGCTGCTGTCACCGACCCACACGGCCCAAGTAAAAGGTCGCAACCTGTTGTTTGACCGCAGCGATGCCCGACAAGGCATCTTTCTGGTGCCGCAGCAAAACGGCACACCTCTAACCGATGATACCCCTATTCGGATTGAAGAGATAAGCCGTCACACTCCCGGCGAGATTATCTTTCGCGTACCCGATACCTTACTGCCCGGCCAGTACAAGTTAGAAGTTAAGGCTATCTTTGGCACCAACGATCTACGGACCGGCACGCTCAAGAAAATTCTCACGGTAGAGTAGCAGCGTCCGCTTGCCCCTTACCCTTTCATTTCGCTGACCACAGCGAACAGTAAACAGCCCCAGGCTTGACCAACCTGGGGCTGTTTTGTATTATGGCGTAGTGCGTGGCCCGTGGAACGTGCCATGTTGTATCTACGCCCCACGTCTTACAGTCCACGAGTTTGTACACCATTTTTCTTTACCCCTCTATTTACAGCACGCATGAATCTAAAATTGTAGCAGGCTATCATGGAGCATGGTAGCCTGCTACAACGATCCATGATAGCAGGCTATAACGATGCGATCATGCAGGCTATAACGATGCCTACCATTAGGCTATAATTGTTTTTTGTAGCCTGCATGAACGCTTTTTAGGTGTATTGTTGTGTTATTGCTGGTCTATCCTCTAAGCTTTGCGCTGTCTAACTAACAAACGAACTAGTCAATAAACTGTCCAACTAACAAATCAACTGCCTCTTTATTTGGATTTTGCTTATATAGTTTGTGGTACTATTGTAAAACATTAAGATTTGAGTGATAATAGGCTTAGTGAAGTGTTGAGAGAAGAGACTTTGTTGCAAGGATGCAAAAAATAATTCGGCATAATGTGCAACTTTTAGGTGAAGCGCCTTCAACCATCGAGCGGGCTGCGAACGCCCAGTGGCCCCTGGTTGAGGACGTGGGTATAGATCATGGTGGTGCGGACATCTTTGTGGCCGAGGAGTTCTTGGACGGTGCGAATGTCGTAGCCGTTTTCGAGGAGATGGGTGGCGAAAGAGTGGCGGAAGGTGTGGCAACTGGCCTGTTTATAAATACCGGCCAACTTGATGGCTTGTTTGACGGCACGCTGCAAAACCGACTCATGCAGGTGATGACGGCGAATGTGACCTGAGTGAGGGTCGGTTGACAGGTGGGCGGCGGGAAAGACATATTGCCAGGCCCATTCTGTATTGGCATTGGGATATTTTCGGGCTAAGGCATACGGCAGATAAACGGCCCCGTGACCTTGGGCCAAGTCTTGCTGGTGAATAAGTTTTACGCGCCGGAGATTCTTTTGAAGCGGTTCGATGAGGCTGTCGGGGAGCAGCGTGTCGCGATCAACCTGGCCTTTACCCTGGCGAACGAAAAGTTGTTTTTGTTCAAAGTCTATATCTTTGACCCGCAGTCGAATACATTCAGTAAGCCGTAAACCACTGCCGTAGAGCAGCTTGGCCATTAGTTGCGGCGTGCCAGCCATGGCGTCAAGAACGCGTCGGGCTTCGGTTTGGGAAAAGACAACCGGCAGGCGTTTGGGCTTTTTGGCCCGAACGGCATCAATGGCAAAATCGAGTTCCTGGTTAAGAACGTAACGATAGAGAAAAAGGATGGCGCTGAGGGCCTGGGTTTGGGTTGAGGCAGCCACATGATGATTAACAGCCAGATCGGTTAGAAATTGTTCGATGTGGGCTGCTCCCATTTCTTGAGGATGGGTTTTGTTGTGGAAGAGAATATAGCGTTTGACCCAGTTTGTATAGGCTTGTTCGGTCCGATAAGCGTAATTTTTTTGACGTAGTTTATCGCGGTAGCGGTCAAGAAGTTTTTTGGGTTGAGTAGTCATCTGATGCGTTCCAGTTAAGGTTGAGCAGGGCTAATGTGGGCCAGTAAAGTGATTCAATTTTACGTTGTTCGTGATTTTCGACGGCGCTTTACGCTTATTTCGGCGCTTGTGGCGATTTGTCCTTGCATATGAAAGCGTCCATCTTGATGTAGCGCCTGAAACAGAGCTTGGTTCGTAAAAGCCTGATACCCCTGGGAACAGACTTCGCTTATCAATTCAGAAAGAGAGCGGGCTTTGCGTTTAGGGCGCAGATATTGGTATATGTGATCAATAAGGGCTTGATTGAGGCGGATAACGTTCGGTTTAACGACCCAGTTGAAGTCATT
>JAGRBY010000562.1 GCA_020433835.1 Anaerolineae bacterium
TGGTGTTGTATATGTTAGGGCCATTTTTGGTAAGTCCTGTCTCAGGGGTGGTCATTGATCGATACAACCGCAAGCATGTCATCATCGCGGCCAACATCGCTCAGGCGCTTACGGTGCTGGGCTTTCTGTTGGTTCAAGAGGCCAGCCAGATATGGATTCTGTATGTGCTGACCGCTATTCAACAAATTCTGAGCGGCTTTTTGCTGCCTACCCAAGATGCCATGCTGCCTGAAATTGTCTCTCCCCACGAAATCGGCACGGCCAATACATTGATCAACGCCAGTTGGTCGGTGATGCTGACTATCGGCGCGGCGTTGGGCGGCCTGGTAGCCAGCACGTTGGGGATTTATTGGGCTTTTACTATTGACGCGCTGACATTTTTCGCCGCGGCAATCTTGATGGGCTGGATAGCCTACACTCCGGCCTCAAAAACGGACGCAGCAGACAACTCGGTTAGGGCCGCATTACAAGAATATGTCGATGGCTTGCGGTACCTCAAAAACCATATCGACATCTTATTTATCGCGCTGCACAACGCTGCCAACGCGCTTATCATCTCGGTTGGGATTATGGCGATTCTGGTTTCCATATCGCAACAGGTTTTCATCATTGGCACCGATGGGGGCCTCAGCCTGGGCCTGATGTTTGGGGCAACCGGCATCGGCACGGGCATAGGACCGTTTCTTGTCCGCCGCTTTACGGGCGACCGCGACCGCCCCTTGCGATGGGCCATCGCCGCCGGCTATGTCATTTCTTGTCTCGGTTTGTTGATGGTTGCGCCGCTGGCCGGCTTTTGGATTGTTTTGCTGGGGTTTGTCGTGCGAGGCGTTGGCGGGGGGCTGGTTACGGTTTTGCCCAAACAACTGTTGATGCAGCTAACCCCCAATCATGTTCGCGGTCGAATTTTCTCCACGGAATATGCGTTATTCTGCTTGTTCGGCGCGATGGGAGGAGCCGCCACCGGCCGGGCTTTGGATAGTACGCTCGGCCTTTCCGGCGTTATCGTGACGGCGGCGGTCTTGATTCTCATCCCCGGCCTGCTCTGGTCGATCTGGATTGGGCTGGGGCAAACCACCCAGGCGGTTGCCGAGGATGCCACTCTTGAGACGCAATCATAACCGCCAAATTTTCATTCTCCAGCCGGTTCATCCGGTGAGGACAAAACCATACATCGAAAGCCAAATACAAAATCATACGAGATAGGATTTAAAGCCAACCGGCGCGTAACAGGCAGATGCCGGATATGCGACAGCCACGAGCCGCCGCGCAATACTTTGTTGGCTTCATCATAGCTATCGTCAGTCCATTCCCACACGTTGCCGGCCATATCGACACAACCATAAGGGCTGTCGCCTTGAGGGGAGTAGCGCCCCACAGGGGTTGTGGTGCCCACTTTCCCGGCGAAATTACAGAACTCAACAGCCGGCGCAGCCGCACCCCAGGTATATTCTTGCCCGTCGCAGCCACGCGCCGCCTTTTCCCACGCTTGCTCGCTGGGAAGCTGCTTGCCGGCCCAGGTAGCATACGCTTGGGCATCGTACCAAGAAACATAAACAACCGGATGATCACCTATCTCAGGTGGGGGCGCTGTCCCCTGCCAATGATAGGGGGGATCGTACTGGGTGGCCGATACAAAACCGGCATACTCGCCATTGGTAACCGGCGTCTTGTCGATCCAGTATTCGGGCAAATAGATTTTTGCCCGTTCTGTTCCGTAAAGAAAATCACCGGCGGGAATTTGGATCATCTCTTTGCTGTCTTTTTCCCAAATCATTCTTTTTCCTCAAGATGCATTGCTAAGAAAATGGGTGCGGATCATCATTGAGATGATCCACGGTGGTCGACGACTCAGTGAAGCCCAACTGCCGAGGCAGTTCGTATAAACGTGGGCAAGCCAACCTGCGAGCCTGGCGGCCAAAATAAATCGGTTGCAAGCCGGGCAGAACCACGCGCGCGGTGTGCAGCCCCAACTTCGCCATATCCGGCGGCGTGAGATTGTAGGTGATGAGATCCTGCCTTTGAGAACGGTAGAACGTGACCAACGCCTGCAAGCTCGCCATCGATTCGCCTTTGCCGATTACCTTGCGGGCTTTCCAATCCATAGACACAAGCGGCTGATGTAACAGAAAGTCAAAGGCAGACAACGCAGCGGGATCGGCATAGCGCAGGGCGTGATCGGCCATAGCTGTAACGTGATGAGGCTCACGTACCAACCGGCTGATATGCTGCTCCATCTCCGGCTTGTGCATGGCCGATTGTACACCGGCTCGGGTTTGAACCGTTTCGAGTACAGCTTGTCGCGCGGCCCGAGCCGGGTCGATGTCCGCTCCCAACCCCACCACTCCAGCCGGGCCGGAACCATCGCGCTGTACAGCCAACGCCATAAAGACGAAACAAGGCTGATCCGTGGGAAGCTGGATGACATGGATTGTAACCTGCTGCTGCCAATAGAATTCACATAATTCAACCAGCTTTGGGTCAGGATGATCACTAATATCAATGTGGCGGCCAGGGAGACGATTAAGCCAGGTGATAATGAACGCATCCCGTTCGACCACCTCTAAAGCAGCGCGTAAAATTGCCTCCGCCGGCGTTGGAGCCGTAGCCAGACCATTGGACGTTGTCGGGCAAATCGACTCGTGCGGCTGCTGCGGTTTATAGGTCATAAATACAGCCAGGGCCGGGATATAAACCTCGCTGCCGCTCACCAGCGAGTACGCTTTGACCCAACCCATGCGGTTTTCATCATCATAAGGCACGTAGGGCAGTTGCTCATCATATTGAGACGGATGATACAACCCTAGCCGGCGGGGATCGAGCGACGCACCGTCAAGCCTATTGCGTTGCGCATAGATCACTTCATCGTAGCTCCAACACAATCCGGCGTAGGACTCGATGGCTTCACCCAAGGCGCTGGCTTGGGCGCTCTGTGCGGTTAAGCCCTTGCCAAGACCGTGGAGAACACGTTGATCTTCTTCATCTAAAAAGCGATGATTGGCCAGTTCCGCATGAAAAAGATAAAGCGGTTCTGATTTGTCGTTCGAGGAGATGGGGGCGAGCGTTTTTACGACCCCCGTCTCTAAATCTACCAATTGGGCAGCGACGGCCAGCAAATCGCCGGCAGATACATTCTCTAACTCGGCCAGAGAAGGATGATAACGCGACCAAACCGCGCTTGAATGACAAACCGGGCAATCCGGCTTTTGCAAAACGGGATGGAGTTTGGTTTGCAACGTGAGCGCATTAAACGCCATCACCTGCCCAATCAACGTTGGCCGGCCCAGTGACAGGAGATGTTTCAGCATTTCCAATACAACGCTACTCGCCAGATGGGGCATCAGTGCCGGCAGCACACCCCGATTGTGGAGAGCAGGCTGCTGATGTTCACTCAAATACGTTTCATAGGCCACTGCTTCAGCCAGGTTATTGGAAGTAGCCAGCCGACGGCGGCGAAAACAGGTGTAACATGCTGTTTGTTGTGGGATAACCAGAGGGCCAACCCAGCCGATGTGGCCTGCCGCCTCGGCATAGATGGCCGGAATGCCCAGCTTCACAGCGGCCTGGTTGAGCCACTGATTGGCCGAGAGAAAACCTCGATCAAAGCAGCCGACAAGAAAATCACACGCGGTAGCCAGCGTTGTCACTGTTTCAAGCGTCACGTTCTGGGTTTCAGCCGTGATGACTTCAGGGGTATTCGGCTGCGAGTCGAGCAGGGTTTTGATGATCTGTTGCCGGGGGAGGCCAATAGCATCGGCATTTGCTCCCGGCATGAGGGTCAAATTACCGGGCCGGCAGGGAAAAGGATCAACCAGCGTTAGGCGGCCTACCCCACACTGCCCCAAAATTGCAGCAATATGAGCGCCGTGTCCCTCTAACCCCACAACCGCGATATGCATGTCGCGCAGTTTTTGCATCGCTGCCGACAGTGGTAAGCCCAATGTATTCAGAATGGTCAAAAAAGGAGTCAACGCTTGTTCAGCGATGGAGACCGCCGTTTGCGGTTTATCAAGGCTCTGTAAAACCTGGAGTTGAACCAGTTGGTCGAGGTAACTTTGTAAGGTTTCCGGGGAGACAGTGGGCAAAGCAGCGGCCAGTTGATCGAAGCTGCGTTGCCCATCGAGCAGCGGAACGATCTGTTCCACAAAAAAAAGGGACGACTCGCCGCCCAGCCGGATCGCCACCGTATCGGAGCGAAATAACATTTCGTTATCGCGAAGCGGAACAATATCGATGCCCGGAGATAAACGATAATACAACTGCGGTTTCGCGCTCATTTATCCTTACTATGGCGAACTAACGCGCTTCGTCATCGCTCTGATTGCCGGCCATGCTCGCCAAGGCTCCATCCCAATACGGCCCCAGCGCCCGCATCAGTTCAGGGCGGCTATCGGCAAAGTGAGCCAGATGCACCATCGCCGAGCGTCCGGCATAGGTTTCGACCCGTTTGCGGATGGTGGTTCGCACCTTTTCAAAGTTGGGGTTTGTTTCAATATGGACGGTAAAGACTTCCGGCGGCTGGAAAAATACCATAAAGTTATCGGATTTTCGGGCACGATAGCGATGCAGCGGCGAAAAATAAATTACAAACCACTGCCGACCCGCAAAACAGTAGCGAAATAAGCGCGAACTGGGATCGGCGTGCGCATTTTTAGGCCAGGGAGCCGGATCTTTTTGATTGAGTTTCTGGAGAAATGACCAAAACAGCGAGGCACTATCGCGAAACGTGGCGGCGGGGTTATCTTCCTCTTGTTTTTTGAAGATACACATCAACCCTTCATATTTACGCTGTTCCATCGTGCGTTCTCGGGTCAGCAACGTGGCGAAATCGCTAAAGCAGGTGCTTAAACTCGCCAGCGAGTCGTCATCGTCCATAGCGTTGTAAAATGACACATAGAGGTATTT
>JAGRBY010000563.1 GCA_020433835.1 Anaerolineae bacterium
GGGATGATAAGCACCTCCAAAGGGCGTCCCTGGCGCAAGGTGATAACATCGGGATGCTTGAATTTTGAGGCCATATCAAGCGTACCTTCCAAATTTTGCTCATTCGAAGCGCATAACATCGTAACGGTATCGGCTAGATGGTAAGTGCAAACGCCGCCCATTTCGGTGACGCCGGTGCGGCTGTCGATGAGGATGATGTCGGCGCGGGCGTTAAATTGCTCGCGCAACCAGTTGAAAAAGAGGCCGCCGCCCCAATTTTGGTAGAAATCCTGCCAGTCGAACTCTAAAACGGTGCGGGCGTAGTGGGTAAAATGGCTTTTGCCCCGGCGACCCGATGTTAGTAAAGACAAGCGGCCATTGTCTCGAATGGGCGTGATGTAGGTGTCGAGATCGATCAGTTCTGCCGGCGTTTGCTGCACATACTTGCGGGTGATTTGCGCTTTGTAATCGGCCAGCATATCGGTAATGCCGGGGCGATTGCGCACCGCTTCGGTATCGATAGCCGGGAAAAAACGCTCTAAGCCGGGTGCTTCCAGGTCCCAATCGACCATAAGCACTCTAAAACCGGCCTGATAGTACAGTTCGGCAATATTAGCCAGCGCCATCGTGCGTCCGACGCCGCCTTTGAAGGAATAAAAGGTGCAGATCACGGCTTTTCTCCTATCGACCAAAAATCAACAGGGCCTTTATTCATCATCATTTGCTGCCCTTGCTCATACTCTAGCCGTTTGACGTTGGTTGCCAAACGGAGTTGCGCCTGCATTTCTGCCGTTCGAGGCAGCATATTAAACAGTTGATATTCAAAGATGCGCGAGTCGCTAATGCCGATAGTTTGGCACAGCGGGTCGAACTGTTCAAACCGCGCCACTGCCGTTTGCATTTGGCGGTTGATGGTCTCTTCGATGCGTTGGTTGATGGGCAGTCGGCGCGTATCAAGCGGCGATAATACTAAAATAGCGACATGCTTGTGGGTGGCGATGCCGCTCGACAATCCTTGTTTTAGATGAGGATGAAACATGGAAACAGCATCAATCAGCACCACGCCAACGGTGCCATCCAGCCTTTTTAAGATGTTGCCCCGGCTGGAAGGCTGAAAGAACTGCTGCGACAGCGAAAAATCCGGCTCTAACAGGTGATGGTCGGGTTGGGGCTGTTTTAGCGTTTGCAGGGTATCGAGCACGATTTTTTTAACCGTTTTGCCGTCGCTAATCAACGGTTTCCAGTTGGCGCGCTGAATGGTGTAGCTTTCTAAGAGATCGTCAACCGAGACGTGTTCGAGTAGCTCAGATTTGAAGTCGGCAAAGCACTGCACTTCCGCCGGGGTGCTATCAGGGTGGTGAAGCAGAATATCGTCTTTGAAAAGCTCGACAGCCTCTTTATGGGTCATCGCCGCAATTAAAAAGGGGATGGAAACCGGAGTAGGCTGTTTCATGTCCATAATAAGGTCACCAATTTCTTCGGTGAACTCAGCCAGTTGGTCATCAATAGCATCATTGCCGTTGGTCCAGACGGGCCGGCCGTCGTCCGGTCGAACTTGGCTGTCAGCCAGCCATTGCACCGTTTGCCAGGCGCACGGCTTGGCGATAATCGGATAAACCGTCATTCCTTGCTCGCGGCGGCGAATAATTGGCTCTACGATAAGTTCGTTGATTTGATCAGACTGAAGAAAGTCGGCGGTGATGAGCAGGATGGCAATTTCGGCCCGGTCTATCGCTTTACCGGTTTCGTAACGCCAATTGGCTCCGGCCGGAATACAATCATCTGTCCAAAGTTCGATGAGACCGTTTCGCTGTAGAATGCTGAGGTGAGACAGCAAGTGCTTTTTCTTTTCGTCGTCTTGATGACTGTAGCCGATAAAAACTAGAGGAGCCATAGCGACCTTTACCCATTGAGGTTAACAAGCGGTCAAGTTTGTTGTTAGGTATAGTGTATCATTAAAAAAGGCCCGGTGTAGTCGCCCCGGTACCAATGTCTCAAGAAATGAGGGCAATTCGGTACCATTTTCTTAAGGCAAACAGGATTTGTAGGCTATAGAGGTGGAGAGAGACTTTTTGTACACTTTAGCCACCTATATCATTTTCATCGGTCTAAGAAACCAGGGTTTTTAACTATAGAAATGGAACTCTCTGCTTTCGTGAGTTTTTCTCAACGCAAAGTTGATTGAATAATCGAAAACCCTGGTTTCTATCCTATAGGTGGTGGAGAGGTTTTTTGTACACTTTAACCACCTGTTCAGTTTTTAGGAGGGTAAATTGTAACTACACACAATCAATAGTAACATGGTTAACGCAAGAGAGAGGGGATTCGTGCCATATTTTTAGATACTTCACAAACCGGATAACTGGATGCTATCGGCAACCGCCATGACCTTATTCGTAGACCTGATATTTCATTTAAGAGGAGACCATGAAACAATCCCTAGCAGCAATTACTGATCGATTTAAATCAAATGGCGATGATGCCCAAATAAAGAAGTTTGGTACCTTTGGCGGTGTTTTTACCCCTAACGTGTTAACTATTTTGGGCGTTATTATGTATTTGCGCCTGGGCTGGGTGGTTGGTAACGCCGGTATTGTGGGGGCCGTCATTATTATTTTGATGGCGAAAACCGTCACCATTTGCACCGGGCTGTCGATGTCGTCGATTACGACCAATATCAAAATTGGGGCCGGTGGGGCGTACTCGATTATCTCTAAATCTTTGGGGCTTGAGGCCGGCGGTAGTATCGGCATTCCGCTCTATATTGCCCAAACATTGTCGGCGGCGCTCTATATTATCGGTTTTACGGAAGGTTGGCTGCGCGTTTTCCCCGATCATAATCCGATGTTGGTCTCATCCATCGCCTGGATAGGGCTGCTGACCATTTCGTACATCAGCGCCGACCTGGCCATTAAAGTGCAGTTTGTGATTATGGCCATTATGGCCGCCTCGATTGTATCCTTTCTGTTTTCACCCGCGCCTATTCTGCCTGAAATAAATTACGTGGGTCATTTTGAAAAAGCCAACTTTTGGGTTGTATACGCTATCTTTTTTCCGGCGGTAACCGGTATTATGGCCGGAGCCAATATGTCGGGCGACCTGCGCGACCCGCGTCGCTCTATTCCCGTCGGTACGATGAGTTCAATTATCGTCACGATGATTATTTACATCTCGATGGCCGTTGTGGTGGGTCTGGTCAGCACCCCCGATGAGTTACTGAATAATCAAATGGTGATGGTTGATAAAGCCCTGTGGGGGCCGGCGGTTTTAGCCGGAATTATGGGCGCAACGCTGTCGTCGGCGCTGGGTAGTATGCTCGGCGCACCGCGCCTGCTGCAAGCCCTGGCCGAACAGAAAACCGTGCCGTTTTACAAGCAAATGGCCGTTAAAACTGCCTCCAATGAGCCGCGCAACGCCATTATTGTAACCGGAATTATGATTGAGGCGGCGATCCTGTTGGGTAATCTCGATGCGCTGGCGGTGCTCATCACCATGTTCTTCCTGATAACCTATGGCACACTTAATTTGGTGGTTTTCTTGCAACAGAGTATGCAAATTATCAGTTTTCGGCCTACGTTTAAGGTGCCGCGCTTCGTATCGCTGTTTGGGGCGGTATCGTGTACGTTTATGATGTTTTTAATCAATCCCGTTTTCAGCGTTGTCGCTATTTTTGTGATTATCGCCATCTATATTTGGCTGACTCGCAAAGGGCTTGATGCCGACTTTGGCGATATTCGGGGCGGCCTTTTCCTGACGCTGGCCGAACGGGCCGCACGTTTGGCCGACCAATTTCCCGACCATCAAATCTCGTGGAAGCCGGATCTGTTGGTGCCGATTAAAGATCCCAAGGTATGGGCCGGATCGATGCTTTTTATCCGCAATATCACCTATCCGTCGGGTAGTATCTTTGCCTTTACCGTCAAAGAGGATGAAGCACATATTGAAGAGGATCAAGCGGCCCTAACCGAGCTGCTGTCGCCGCTTAAAGAGCAAAATATTCTGGTTAATTCGGTTGTGCTGGAAGATGAGGAGTTTTTGCACGGGGCCAAGTTGGTTATTCAAACCCTGCGCGGCGGTTCGTTTCGGCCCAACACGTTGTTTTTAACCGTTGGCGGCGAGTGGGATCGCACGCCTATGATGGACAGTAAGGGCAACGGGTCGGTGCTTAAAAAGATAGGCAGTTTCCGCAAAAATGTTTTTGGGCCAACCAAACGGGATGACACCATCAACCAGATTGTTGCGCTGGCCTCACGCTACAAGATGGGCGTTATTTTGCTGCGTCAGCACCCCCGGATGGCCTTTGGCGTGCAGAAAAACGTTAATTTGTGGCTGCGTGATAAAAGCCCCAACTGGCACCTGGCTATTTTAATCGCGTTGCAGCTTCAACTTAACTGGGGTGGAAAAATTAATCTGGTTACGGTGGCTGAAAACGGCGAGGAGAAAGCACGGCTGCGCGATTTCTTGAATCGGCTCAGCGATCAGGCGCGGCTGCCCTCAACAACGGAGTTTCACGTTTTGACCGGATCATTTAAGGAAGTGCTCTCAACCGCCCCTCGGGCCGATATTAATATCTTCGGATTATCCGTTACCGAGAGTGGGTTGCCGCTGTCTTTCATTCGCGATATGCCGGAGCTGGTCAAAACATCGTGCGCGTTCATTATCGACTCCGGTAGCGAAAGTGCGCTGGTTTAGGCGTCGTAGACGTTGTCATCGGGTGGTCGATGCTCGTAGGGCGCATCAACAATAACCGAACGCTTATAGTGAATTTGATTATTCTGAATAGCGTTCTGTATCCGCTTCCAGACGAACGATTTAATGAATTTTCGCGTCGTCGGGATAAGACACAGAAAGCCGAACGTATCGGTCAGGATACCGGGCGTCATCAGCAGGGCACCGGCCACCAAAATAATC
>JAGRBY010000564.1 GCA_020433835.1 Anaerolineae bacterium
CTCGATTTGAGCCAAAGTGCCAGTCACCTGAGCAGTTACAAAGAAAAAATATCCCAAATCCTACATATTGTGGTATAATGTTATCCTCTACTACATATAGAACTAAAAAAGCCAAAAATTTCGTTTTGCAGCGGGTCGAGTCGCTGCTATAATTTAATTATGTCTACTTTTAAGCTTCCGCGTCGCGTTTTTCTCAAAGGTTTGGGCATTATTTTGCTTACCAGCGGCTGTTCTGCCGATATAGGCACGCTGTGGGGTGGGCCGACAGCTACGCCGCAACCAAGCCCTACTCCCACACCTATGCCACGCGCCGATGCTGTGGTGCAAACTTACCTGTCGGCCTGGCAAAACAACGATTTCGCGACAATGTACGGGCTGCTGTCGCCCTCATCGCAGGCGCGGATAACGCCGGCGGCTTTTCAGGCCCAGTACAAACAAGCCATGACGGAAGCCACTGTCGAGCAGATTAACATTCAAATTCAATCGCTGCTGCATGACGGGCAGCGGGCCTCGGCGCTATTTCAATCGAACTGGCAAACCCATCTTTTTGAAACTATTCAAGCCAACAATCAAATGCAGCTTGTGTTTGAGGACGGTCGCTGGGGTATCGAGTGGCAGCGCACCCTCATTTTACCACAGTTGGGCGAAGGGGTTACGCTGGCTTTCATCGGCGATCTGCCGACGCGCGGCAATATTTACGACAAAAATTTCCATGCGCTGGCGGCTCAGGGTGAAGTGGTTACGATTGGGGTGGTGCCCCAATTTATTCAGGATGAACCGCTGGTGGTTGAGCAGCTTACGGTGATTACCAACGTTCAGGCCGATAAAATCCGCGAGAGCATGGCCGCGGCTCGCCCCGATTGGTTTGTGCCAATTAAGGACGTTACCTTTGAAACGAGCCTGGAGTACAACGATCTGCTGGACAGCCTGGCCGGCGTCGAGCGGCGGGCGAAAACGGTTCGCACCTACACCGACGTTGATACGGCTTCGCACGTGATCGGCTATATGGGGGCGATTGCGCCGGAGGATGAAGAGTATTACATCTCTCATGGCTACAGAGGCGATGAGTTGGTGGGCCTGACCGGCGTTGAAGCCTGGGGCGAGCAGTATTTGGCCGGCCAGCGCGGGGGGCGGCTGGTGACGCTGGCTCCGCTGCCGTCGCGGCAGGTGATGTCGGAACTATCGACCGTTACATCACGGGCGGGCAGCAGCGTTTACTTGACGCTCGATACCGTTTTTCAGGCGACCGTCGAGCGGCTGCTGGGCGAGCGCAAGGGGTCGGCCGTGGTCATGAATCCCGACAGCGGGGCCATATACGCTATGGCGACGTACCCTCGCTTTAAACCGGCTGTATTTGCCTCCGGTGACAGTGCCGCCGAATGGACGGCGTTAAATGCCAGCGAGGATCAACCGTTGGTCAATCGGGCCACGCAAGGGCTTTATCCGCCCGGCTCTGTCTTTAAGATCGCCAGTTTGGCGGCTGCGCTCGATAAGTTGGGCCTTGACCCGGCGACAACTTTTACCTGTACCGGTAAGTGGCACGGCCTGGGCGAAGCGTTTGAGAAGACGTGTTGGCTTGAAAGCGGTCATGGGCGGATCAATCTTATCGACGGGTTGACCCAAAGCTGCAACGTAGTTTTCTATGAAGTGGGGTTAGCTTTGCATCGCAGCGATCCGCAACTGCTGCCGGATCTGGCCCGCGCTTTCGGTTTGGGTGTGCCGACCGACATCTTGGGTGTAGAAGAAGGGGTTGGCGTTGTGCCGGACGATGCCTGGAAAAATGCCACCCTGAACCAGCCGTTGTTCGATGGCGATGCCGTCAATACCGCTATCGGCCAGGGCTTTACTTTAGTGACACCCATTCAGATAGCGCGTATGTTGGCGGCGGTGGGGAATGGCGGGCAGCTTGTGCGACCCTATGTAGTGGAGCGCATTAGCCATGTTGATGGCGGTGAAGAGGGCATCGACCCTGAAATAAGCGGAAAATTGCCTATAAAAGCCGAAGTTTTAAACCTTATTCGGGACAGTTTGGAAGAGATTACCAGCGGGGCCAGAGGGACGGCTCGGCAGGCGTTTGCCGGCATCAATTACACGGTCGCCGGTAAAACCGGCACGGCTGAGTCGGGCCAGAAAGAGCCGCATTCTTGGTTTGCCGGTTACGCCCCGGCTGACAAACCGCGTGTGGTGGTGGCTGTTATTGTGGAACACGCCGGCGAGGGATCACAAGTGGCGGCTCCGCTGTCGCGCCAGGTGATAGAAGCCTTTTTCGATTGGGAAGCCAGCCAGACAAAAGCCGAGTCGGGGTAATCTGTTATCTGTGAGAATCTGTGTTCATCTATGGACCTTTAGGTGAACGCAGCCCCAAAAAGATTGTCATAACGCTTGAAAATAGGGATGTTCCCCCACTAAAAAAGGTATACTCTCCAAATTAGGGATGTTGTCATAAATATTATTTCTTTGCCTGCGTTTTCCCCCATTTTTATTATCTCATTGAATATAGCGTAAAAAACGGCTCAATTGTGTTTCATTGACATAGTTTTTTAGTTATGCTATTATGATTTAGCTAATAATGTTAAGTCAAGTTGTATGATCATCAAGGCCAGTGCTTCTGGTCAAACTTGTTCCATTTGAATGCGTTTTATAATAAACTTGCACACATATCATTCCACTATACTGTAACTTGCCGGGCTTCTGGTGCCCGTTGATTTTGAAAGGAGAATTACGCAATCATGGCATCTCGAACTGAACAAATGATAGCCCGTCTTAGAGATCTACAGGCGGGTACGGCCGATATCGAAGCCTCGGCTGTAGTAAGTGTGGATGGGTTAATTATGGCTTCATCCTTGCCCGCCGATGTGGAAGAAGATCGCGTTTCGGCTATGTCGGCCGCGATGCTGTCGCTGGGTGAGCGAATTGCCAGCGAGTTGGGCCGTGGTATCCTTGATCAGGTTTATATTCGTGGTGATAATGGCTACGTTATTTTGATGTCGATTGGGGAAGAAGCGGTTCTTACCGCCCTGGCCCGTGGTGATGCTAAACTGGGCTTGATTTTCCTGGATATGAAGCGGGCGGCTGAAGATTTAACCCGCCTGGTGTAAATATACTTTGGTAAAAAAAGGCTATCCATCACCCGGTGATGGATAGCCTTTTTTTAACCGGCGAGATACTGTTTTACTGCCATCAGTTGATCGCTTGAGATTTTATCAGCCGCATGTAAGTTGCTCAAGATGTCAGATAATTGCAGCACGGCATGCAGGCGACAGCCTTGTTCGGCCAGGTTAGCCGGGCCACCCTGTTCCCGATCAATCAAGACGATGGCGTCGGATACCGCTATACCCACCCCATCTAATTGATCCATGACTTTTACAATACTTCCCCCGCTGGTTATTAAATCTTCTATGATAACAGCTTTATCTCCGGCTGAATAAACGCCTTCGACGGTTTTGCCGGTACCGTAGGCTTTGGCTTCTTTACGCGGATAAATTAGCGAGCGGCCTGTTTCCAGAGCCACAGCAGCGCCGATGGTCAGCGCGGCGTACGGTACAGCCGCAATATGATCGTACTGGAGCGGTTCGAGGAGTTCGGCGTAGACTTGGCCTACCATTTTGAGGACCGACGGATAGGCCGCGATACGGCGCAGATCGATGTAAATGGGCGACTGCTTGCCCGAAGCCAACGTAAATTCTCCAAATTGAATACAGCCGATTTTGTGCAGCTGCAGAATAAGATCGAGATGGTGTGCTTGGCTCTCTTCATCAGAGCCGGAAACAAGCTGCCGGACTTCGTTGATGTCATCGCGCAGCGTTGTGGCGGCTTCGCGCGGATTGTCAACGTAGAGAACGGCTCGCGAGACGGGAACAATAATACCGCTGTTATCTTTATTCAGCCCGGCCGCCAGCGCTGTGATTAAATCGCCGCCCTGTGCGCCGATGCCCGGTGCCAGAATCCAGTTTCCGCCACCGGCCATTACCCGTCGGGCCTGAGCCAGCGCGTGGGGGTAGGTCGCTCCCACCACAAAACCAACCTGCTCATTCGACCCCCAACTGCGTCCCTGTTTTATGATATGTTCAAAGAGATACTTTTCGCCGTCGCCAAATTCTTGGATGGTTTTGGCCGACGGGTTGGACGTGTAGCACAGCACAAAGACCATTTTGCCCGGATATTCCAAAAACGGGGCGATGCTGTCTCGGCCTAAGTAAGGGCTGACGGTGATTGCATCGGCCCCCAGCACTTCAAACGCGGCGCGGGCATAGGCTGTGGCCGTACTGCCGATATCGCCCCGTTTGGCATCGAGCAGTACCGGAATATCTTGCGGCACGGCGGCGATGGTTTGGCGCAGCGCCTCTACGCCGGCCGGGCCGTATTGTTCGTAAAAGGCGATGTTGGGTTTGTAGCAGCAGACGAGATCGCTGGTTTGCTCGATGATGGTGCGACCCCAATTGAAAAGCGCTTCGGTATCTATCGATGCGGGGAAATAGGACGGATATTTTTTGGGGTCCGGATCTAAACCAACGCATAACAGCGAGTTGTTGCGCTCGATGCTGCCGGATAATTTTTCAACAAAACTTCTCTGTTCAGTCAAGGGACACTTCCTTTGGATTAAGATTGCAAGGTTGCAGAGTTGCAAGGTTGCAACGCTTGATTATAGAGCCGGGATGAAGTTACTTTAAACCTTGAGGATTATAAGGAGGTCGTAATTACTTGTCAACCGGTTAGCCGCGCCTTGGGGGCGTTTGGGCGTAAATCAGGCTGAGGCGAAGGCTAAGAAAAAAACAAAAAATGCGCCGATTTCTTGAGGGCGCGACGGCTTAACCTGAATGTGTCTGCTTAGCCTCATTTGCGTTTAGGTAATTGGTAAATAGGTATTGGTAAGTGTTTAT
>JAGRBY010000565.1 GCA_020433835.1 Anaerolineae bacterium
TGACCCCTTCGGTGCGCTGTTGGGCAGCTTCTTGGGCCAGGTCGCCCTGCATAATGACCACATTACCTTTGCCACCCAACTGCTCGGCCAGCCATTCACCCTGGAAGATACCGGCATCGATAGAGTCAGAGCCGACATAAACCACGCCTTCCGGCAACTCGACCGGTTTGCGGTTGACGTAGACCAACGGAATGCCGGCTTCCTGGGCAGCTTGGGTCATCGGATCGACCGCATCCGTGTTGGCCGGAATGACGATGATGGCGTCCACCTTCTGGGCCACAAAGTTTTCTACCTGGCCTAACTGCACAGCCACATCCTCTTTGGAGTCAACCGCGATCAACTCCACACCGGGTTGGCTGTCGGCATAGGTCGTCATGGCGTCACGTAGGGTGGTCAGCCACAGGTCGTCAAACTTCATTGTCACCCCGATGGTGATGGTTTCGTCGCTGCTGGCTTCGGCCGGGGCTTCTGCTTCGGCGGGTGCTTCCGTCGGCGCTGCCGCGTCAGCAGGTGCTTCTTCTTTAGCGGGAGCTTCGGCCGGGGCGGGAGGTGCCCCGCCACAGGCGTTAAGCGCAACGGCTAGCATTATCAATACGACCAGTATTGGCCCGAATTTCTTGAATCCAAACATTATCTTCCTCCTTGAACTATTCAAGAGTTTATTGTTTTAAAGTCGGTTGTTTTGTGCTAGAATGGGGGTGATTTTGTACCAAAAATCACATAATGGGGATGGATATTGCGAGCCTATTCGAAGAGTCTCGTCGTTTTAGGGTGTGAAACGTGCCGATCGCCAAAAAGGAGCGTTTCACCTACCTGCTACGACCACCATCTGAATACAGATTTTTCGAGTAGGCTCCGAGTATCTATCCTCACCCGTATATCTATTCTTTATTTCTCTCTATCGATATCTTTTTCTTCTTCAATCTCCTTTCTCAACAATAAAGCAAGTTAGCAAGGCTTGGGATCACTGCTACCGAGGGTAGCCGATAACCTGGGCTATCCAGTTCAGTTGGCGACAGCACGCTTTGATCTGGTTAAATTCGTTGCCTCAAAAAGCGATGAATTCCTTGACCGTCCACAGTTCGAGTGCCTTGTAGCCGACGTGAGTGGTAGCTGCTACATCTGTCTGTAAATCGGACGGCATCGTTGTGGCACCATGAAATGCTAACCTCATTGTTAAACTTCTTGCTCCCTGTAATAGTAATTTTGGTTAAGACTTATCGGGTGGTGGTGCAGTCGAGGCCCGAACAATTAATTCAACCGGCAGCACAATCGTTTGTGTCGGAAGCTCGTCTTGCTTTTGAACTAATTTTATAATCAGTTGGCTAGCCTGGTGGCCCATCTCGGCCAGGGGAAATTTGATGGTGGTTAAGGGCGGGTTGAGATAAGCTGAACTGATCAAATCATCGTAGCCGACGATAGAGATGTCATTAGGCACAGCCAGCCCAGCTTGGTGAATGGCGTGCATCGCGCCCATGGCCAGAACATCGTTATGGGTAACTATTGCGGTGGGTGGCTGGGCTAGAGCCAGTAACTGCTGCATCGAACGATAGCCGGCGGCCTGGCCGGCTTGGCTCTCGATAACCAGGGCCGGGTCAAAAGGAATCCCGGCTTCTATAAGCGAGTCGTGATAGCCCACGGCGCGAAGGTTGCTGAGGGCACTGGAGGGTTGGCGTTTGATCAAGCCGATGCGACGATGGCCCAATGACAGCAGATGCTGCGTCGCCAGCCGGCCGCCTTGTAGATCGTCAAGGGCAATACAAGCGGTCATCGGCAGATCGTGCTCCAGGACAACGGTCGGAATTTGGGCCTGCTGAAGTACTTTGAGGGTATCCTGCGGTGACGTACTGGGAATAGCCACCACGCCATCAACTTGCTTGGCCCGTAGGAGTTTGGCAAACTCGAGTTCTTTATCGGGATCGCGACCGGTGCCGCCGACCATCACCATATACCCTTCGGCGATACAGGCCCGCTCTAAACTCTCGGCGATTTCGGCATAAACCGGGTTGAGCAGGCTGGGGATAATCAAGCCGATGATGGCGGTCTGCTGCCGGCTGAGGCTGCGAGCCAATTCGTTGGGATAGTAGCCCAACTCATCGATGGCTTGTTGGACTTTGGCCTGGGTTTCGGGCGAAACGGGCCGCGGGCCATTGTTTACCACGTAAGAGACGACCGCGACCGACACCCCGGCTCGTTCGGCGACTTCTTTGCGGGTTACACGTTTTTTATCGGGCATCGGTTTGCTCCCAGGATTGGTGAAAGCCCATAAGCTATCAGATGATAAGTTGCTTTTTTGGTTTTGAGTTTTAAGGCATATGCATAAAAGATGAAGCCTTCTACAAGGCGAGAGAGAGGGAGTGAGAATTGAACGCCGTTGGTGGCGGTATGAGGTGTAGGGACAGTTGGCAACAGTTCCATTAGAACGAATGAATCCGCCGCCGTGGCCGGTAGAAAAGAATGGGCTAATTTTGAATCAATCGGGGCGATTATATCGACATTGAACGCTTCAACTTTGACTCTGCCTGTCATCACTGACAATTTTCTCCTCTAGGGTCGTAATCTACGCGAGTTGTCTACTCGCGTAGATCGTGCGAGCATAATATCACAGGATTTTTTGTTTGTCAAGCCCTAATTTCAAAATTATTGACAATACCTTCGCCAAAAAAGCAAGAAGTCGCTTGGGTAGACACTATTTTTGCACCTCTCGAATAACGATCCGTTGAAGGAATTCAACCGACTTGCGAACGCCTTCCAGCGGCGACATGCTCATGTCTTCATGTTCAATGCTCAACACATCGTCGTAGCCCACCTGGGCCAAGAGGGTGACGAAATCGCGCCACCAACTCTCGCTGTGACCGTAGCCCAGTGTAACATAGTTCCAGGCTCGCTCCATGACGCGTGCATTCGGTTTGGTTTCCAATAAGCCGTTGGGATCGCTGTTGGCCCGGTCAATGCGGGTATCTTTGGCGTGGACGTAAAAAATGGCCTCGCCGAGTTGACGGATGGCCGTCAGCGGTTCGCCACTCATCCACATCATATGGCTGGGATCAAAGTTCGCTCCTATGGTCTCGCCCACAGCCTCGCGCAATTTGAGCAGCGTTTCGGTGTTATAGACCAGTTGATGACCGTGTAACTCGATACAAATACGGTCGATGCCGAGATTGCGGCCATACGCGGCCAGATCGCGCCAGTAAGGAATGGCCACCTCGTCCCACTGCCAATTGAGCAGTTGGCTCGCTTCCGGGGGCCAGGCCACGATAATCCAATTAGGATGGGTATCGCCGGGACCGGCCGGCAAGCCCGACATCATCACCACTCGGTTGATGCCCATGAGATTGGCCAGTTGAAATGTTTTTCTGACCACCGACTCGTGGGCCTTGCCGGCCTCGCCTGGGGCCAATTGATTACCGGAACAGTTGAGGGCGCTGATCTCCAAGCCGTGATCGCGCACTTTGGCCATAAACTCCCGGCGGGCGCGTTCACTCTCCACCATTTCGTCGAGATTCAGGTGAGGAGCCGTCGACCAGTTCCCACAAGCAAACTCAAGCATCTCCATCCCCGCCTCAGCGGCGGCAGGTAAAAAATCATCGAGCTTTAAATGTCCAAGTCCATCTGTGACCATACCAATTTTCATAGTAGAGCCTCTTTCTTTTTAAAAATTAGTTTTCGTTTTGTTCTTGCTGGTTGAGCCAGACCGCCACCGCATCATTCAAGTCTGGTAAAGTGGTAAATCGTCGCTGGAAGGTAGCTGTAGTATCCACCAACTCACCCTGAATTAACCGCCCATAGTGATCCAGCGTCAGCCGCACAATCAGGGAGAGGTAGTAGCGATTTTTTAAATCATCATTGTTTGCCGGAGCCGACATAGGTTGGCCTGGTATAATAGCGCAATCTTATAGACCCCTATTTTAGAATACATCCATCAATTTGGACTTAACTGGCCATCATTTTAACATCAAGTTTTTCTCAAGTTTTGGTCAAATTTGGTCTGGGTGAAGACGAATCTGTTCAACCAGTGCGACGGTAGCCGGCTCCGGCTCGACACCGAGTTGGTCGCGTAGGAGGTTCACACAGATCTGATAATGGCGCAGGGCGGCGGCGCGTTCGCCGCGTCGCACATAGCAGCGCATCACCAGGCGGTGGGCATCCTCGCGACAGCAGTCCTGCCCCAACAACTGCCAGACATATTCCAAGGCGGCGCTGTAGTTATTGGCGTGATAGTAATGGTCGGCTAATCGGGCTAGTGTCTTCAAGTAACGCGCCCGCAGACGCTCACACTCGACGAGCGACTGTGGATCCGCTGACATGCAGAGGTCGCCGCGGTATAGTTCAATCGCGTGATGGTAGGCCTGTATGGCAGCGGTCGAGTTGCCGGCTTGGCTGTGTCGGTTGCCGGTATTCACCAGCGTATCGAAACAGGTTACATCAACATCAATGTCGGCTTCGGTATTGAGCTGTAAATAGCCATCCTGATGTAACACCGGTGGAGTATCTTGCAAGGCCGGACCAAGCAGCTTATGAAGGCTGTAAACCAGATTGTTGAGCGAGTTAAGCCCGAGGCTGAGATCGCTGTCAGGCCAAAGCATCTGGACCAGCCGCTCACGGGGTACACGTCGCCCGTGCTGGAGCGCAAGGTAGGCTAAAAAGATTTCGCGTTTGCCACCGGCTCTAATCGGCACCAACTCACCCTTGTTCAGCAGGCGAAAATTACCCAACAAGCAAATCATAATCGGGCGGGGCGGCCCGCCATTAACCCACTTGACTTGGTTAGGTTGAAGCCATTCATTCGTTTTTCGCGTTGTTTGTTGTCCGTTCATTCTACCCATTATTGACTCTCGTAGCAGTCAATCCATTTAACGATTCAGCTAGTCAAACAT
>JAGRBY010000566.1 GCA_020433835.1 Anaerolineae bacterium
TACCTCCATCCCGCCGACCGCCACATCGACATCTACCTCCATCCCGCCGACCGCCACATCGACATCTACGTCCGTACCACCAACCGCCACATCGACATCTACGTCCGTCCCGCCGACCGCCACAGCTACATCGACGTCTACCTCCGTACCGCCGACATCTACCTCTGTACCGCCAACCGCTACGTCAACCTCAACCCAAATACCTCCTACTGCCACAAATACCAGTACGCCGGTACAAACAGTTACACCTACCAGCCCAACCGCCACACCTACGTCACCTTCTGACGTTATTGTCTCATTTCCCATTCGCATCAATTTTCAAGATGAAATATCCGAGACTGTAAACGATTACAAAGCGGACTCAGGCTTGGAATATAGTTCGCAGCGCCGTTATGGGTGGAGTACTGATCATACAGATACTGCTCGTAACAGAAATAAAAATAATGATGAACGGCTGGATACCCTTATTCAATTTCATAAGGATAGCAGTTGGGAAATAGATTTACCCAATGGGGCCTACACAATTGCGTATGCTTTGGGCGATCCCACCTTCCCATCAACCCACTATCTGGAAGTTGAAGACACGGTTATTGTCGATAATATTGATACCGAAGCTGACCAGTTTATACAGGCTACGGCTTACGTAAACGTCCTCGATGGAAAACTTACGCTTGGGGGTGGCTCGGTTGAAAAAGGTACGCGCATTAACTATATTATTATCGATACGGCTAATAACCCCACCCCCACGGTTACACCCGATCCGGTTTTTGAGGAAACGACTCTATCCCTTACCGGGCCGGCCTCTGTGGCTTCCGGCGGCAAAGTTACTCTGGAAGCTGTGGCTAAAAGTGTAAAGGATGAAGGTCTTTATGGTGCTCAGTTTGTGCTCAACTATGACCCTCTCAAAGTATCGATATCGAATTTAGCCGTAAGTCCCGAATTTCCTTTTGTGCTCCGCAAAGAGATTGATGAAGTAAATGGCACGATTACTTTCGTCGCGAGCCGACAAGGAGATATGGCCGGTTTAATAAACGATGTTCCCTTATTTACTTTCGATGTAACAGCAGCCAATACGTCAGGGACGGCCACGTTTAACTTTGAGGGTGAAAAGTTGAGTGATCCCTATGCCAATAGTTTAGAGGTAGCCACCGAAAGTTTCACCCTAATTATAGGCAACGCCACCCCTGAACCGACCAGTGACCCGGTGCCTGAACCAACTGACACCCCTACCCCCCAACCATCCGCTACCCCGACCGATCAGCCTATTCCTGAACCTACGGACACCCCTGAACCCACCGATCCTACGCCCCAGCCAACATCGGACCCGGCAGATACGACAACAATTTTTGGACAAGTTGATTTACCGGGCCGCGCCAATAGTGACTTATCTGATGTTACTGTTTCTGTAGGCGTGCAGGGAAGTTTATCAACAAACGCTAATGCAAATGGTACATATTCTCTCGCCAATGTACCTGCCGGAAATGCGGCCATAACGGCTGATGCACCGGGATATTTGGCTGCTACCTGTAACGCAACCAACCTATCGACGCCTGAAGTTAGCTTGGCCGATGTGTCTTTGGTGAGTGGCGATGTCAATGATGATAATGTTGTAGATGTTACCGACGCTACCGCCGTGGGGGTTACTTTTGAACAAACAGGGCCTAACTTAAGTGCTGATATCAATAAAGATGAGATAGTTGATATTTTTGACTTAGTGTTGGTCAGTATCAACTTTGGTCAAGATGGACCCCAGATTTGGGAGTGTGTCGCGCAGTAATTACTGCCTGGTAAAAAAAAAGAGCACCTCTACTTTTACAGAGGTGCTCTTTTTTTGCGTAATTCATTATCTACTTTTTGCTACACTAGGTATCAACAAAGTTTTTTGCGAAATGTAGATAATAAAAATTAGCTTTCTTTTCCTAAAACTTCTTTTATGGCGTAAATGGTTTTGTTTTGGGCTTCATAGTAAGTTCGAGTAATCATTTCGCCAATCAGGCCCATGGTAATGAATTGAACCCCTAAAACAATAAGCAGAATAGCCAACAACAAGGCCGGTCTATCTCTTAAACCCTGTTCAAAAAACAGCCGCAACACTGAGAGATAAACTCCTAAAACGGTGCCACCAATGAGAGATAGTAACCCTAAAAAGCCGAAAACTTGGATTGGCCGTGTTGCGTAATGCAATAAAAACTTAACGGTCAGCAGATCTAAAAAGACTTTTACAATTCTTCCTAGCCCGTACTTAGATTTACCAAATTTTCTAGAAAAGTGGTTAACGGGTACCTCGGCAACTTGAACACCCATCCAGCTTGCCAGGGCCGGTATGAAACGATGCATTTCTCCATACAAATTGATGTTTTTAACAACATCGCTCCGGTAAGCCTTTAATGAACAGCCGTAGTCATGCAGACTGACCCCGGTCATTTTTGAAATCAGAGAGTTAGCAATTTTAGAAGGAAGTTTTCGGGTTACAAATGTATCTTGCCGATCAACGCGCCAGCCGCTGACAACGTCATAGCCTTCATCGATCTTTTCTAGAAGGAGAGGGATATCATTGGGATCATTCTGGAGATCGGCATCCATAGTAATGACCACTTCACCGCGCGCCTTATTGAAACCGGCCGAAAAAGCCGCCGTCTGCCCAAAATTACGGCGAAATCTGATGATGTGGAGGCGGGAGTCTCGTTCTTGTAGTGCCTTTAACTTTTTAAAGCTGGTATCCGTACTTCCATCATCGATAATGATAATCTCACATCTTTTATCGATTTTTGTTAAAGCATCTGATAGCCGCTTGTGCAACAGATCTATGCTTTCTTCCTCATTCAGCAAAGGAATAACGATAGAAACATAAACCGGTGTTTCAGAATCATCTTCTGAAAACGTAACTACATTTTCAGATATCGCTTCTGAAGAAGCAGCAGGATATTCTTGATATTTTTTTGAGGTAACAGGCCGTTTAATTATATCTTGAGAAATATGAGGATTTTCTGCGGTGAGCATCTTTTTTCTCTCCGAATGTGTGAGCGGTAAACTAACAGAATAAACACTTTTAAATAGAACGACTAATAAGAGCAGCGTTTTATCGTGTTCTCAAAATAATCGCTTTATTTGTAACTACCAGTACACTTTATCATTATTCAATCATAAAGCCGTGTGAATACTCTTAGAAAAGCGTTAGAGTTCAAATTAGGCTATCGATTAATAGTTACAGACCGCTATCGTGACAGTCACTGCGCCTATATGTCTCTGGTGCAGCAAGTAAAGTGACTGTCACGATAGCTCTATTTTTCTTATACAAATGATTCTTTAAATTTTTTATATAGTCTTATCATAAGCAGTAATAAGAATACAAAACAGAGTTCATTGATAATAGTCCACACATGATCGAGTGTAAGTAAACCATTAGAACGACGTAATCCGTAAAAGATTTTTATAGTTGGTTCATAACGCCCGTCGGAAAGAGGCCAGAATAGCATGACGCCTCTTCCTACTGTGAAATAGTCCATAATTACGTGGAGTTCGTAACAGACTAAAGCCAATGTAGACCAGTACATAAAAGCTCTGCCTTGTATTATTTGGACAGTAACACCCACCACTAAGGCAACGATTAAACCGCTGCCTAAGCTGTGGGTGAAATTGTTGTGAAAATAATTTACGTCACCGGCAAAGAAGGCAGGGATAACATCTAAATCGGGCATTAGTGAAAAAACCAGGGCTGCTATAAGCGCTATTCTGTTGTTCCAAAAAGCATCAAAGGCATTCGCCTCCTTTAAGCGATAATATTTGTAAATCACATATCCCGCAGCAGTATGAGCAATTGGTGAAGGCATTTGATGCGTAACTCTAGTTTTTTACCACAAGGGGAATACGAATCGAAGAATTAACCGGTGGAATATCGAAATCACCGACGGCAATGGCCCAGTCGGAAGAGTAAGGAGCGGACCAGGTTTGGTTTTTGGCATCCAAAGTCCCTAAAGTGATTTCGGCATAGGCTTTCTTGGTGTCAACCGCAATGGCGCTTTGGGCCGACCCCATCTGCGATAAATCGAGTTGAATACTGCTGCTATTCTCGCGATAAAAGAGGTAATGGCTGTTGCCCGACCGTTTCAAACATACGCCATTGGTTAAAGTGTTACAGCGCTGCAAGTCTTTGGTGAAGCGCTCTTCAAAGAAGCGGGAGTAGGTTTTGATCCAATGGGGGTTGTTGTAGACATTGGATTTGTCAGTGCCTTCGTTGGCTCCCGACGCGCCTAACAGGTTGCCCCAGATGTTGGCCACACCGCCGGCCATCGCCGAGTGCCACAAACCACGCCGCGTTTCTTCTTCAGTGTAATCCTTAGAACGACCTTCATCTCGAATGCGGAAGCGGTCTTCAGAGAAGGACGGCTTGCTGGGCCGCGTTTCGATGGTTTCCACATATTTGTCATAGTCGGGTTTGTGCTGTTCGTAGGCTGAATAGTCCATCGCTTCCGACAGTTGGTCGAGTTGGTTGGTGCTAGAGCGAGCGCCCAGGTAGTGCTCCCAACCCATCTGGTCTTGCATATAGTCGTGCCATTGGGTCAGTTGGCTGCCGTTGACCCACTCAAACAGGTCAAAACCGTAGCCCATCGTCCAGCCCGGCAGCGGTCCCAATCGCGCGGCGATGTAGCGCTGTAGGCGTTTATCGACCTTGCCGTTGATGCCCCCCGGTAGATTGTTGGGGTTTTGTTGGCGGTCACTATCGCCCCAAACCCAGATGTGGACGACCCCACCCTGGGCGTGAACTTTGGTGATCAACAGTTCCAGGGCTTCAAAGGTTTTTTGGTCAGGATTGGGGTCTGAGCCGCTGATGTTGTTACAGTCGGGGGTGTTGATTTCCAGCCAACGG
>JAGRBY010000567.1 GCA_020433835.1 Anaerolineae bacterium
CTTTGCATAAAACAGAATTGATCCTCCTTTTTTGTTTCTCTTAAACTACACTAAATTTACCAGAAACTAATAAGAGTAAAAATAAAAAATAGTTAGTGAAAAGGGGAACTTTCCAAAAATTTCAAAAGTACATCGGTAATTCCTCGCTTTTAAGCCGGTGTACCCGGCTTTATGTACGACACTCCTAAATGCCTTCATTTCTGCCTTATTCGATTTGCGTATATAATCATAAATGAAAATGGTCAGTTTACAGTAGACTGTAACTCTGTCCCGCTTTGATATGACCCTAAGAAGCTGTTTGCAAAGTCAGCGTTTACAGATTTGTCCACAGATGGACACAGATTCTCACAGATACTATCAAAAGTCAGATAAAAATCAGTGAATATCCGTGTAAATCTGTGGATCCTTTGAGGCTTTTAAAACAGTTTCTAACTTTCGGTTTACTCAGAATACTGTGGCCTACTGATTTTCAGTTGTGATTGATGTCTGTGACTACGACCGGTTTAAATCCAACAGCCAAAGATGCGGTACCAAAAAGACCTTTGCGACCCCGGCGAACCTTAAATCGGTTAGCTTTAGCGCTGGTTAGCCTCGCGCTCGCTGCTTTAGGGCAGATGGCTTTTGCTCAAGGTGCGTTGTGGGACGGGCTGCTGCTTTATCTTCTCGCTGCAATTTTGTTTGTTCGAGCGATCATTCACCAGGCATTCCCCCCTATCAAAATTGCGCTGCCACAGCCCCAAACGACCCCGGCCCTGGCCAGCAATCCCGGCCGGCAGGGGCAAATTGGGCTGGGCATCATTGTGGCGGCGGTTGTTCTTTCGATTATAAGTTTCAAAGCCTTCGAGCAGCCGGAACGCCTCCATCTGGCCTGGTGGCTGTATCTCAGCAGCCTGGTGCTTATGGCAACGGGCACAATTATCTTTACCCCGGCTTTTCCGTTTCGAGCAGCATTAAAAAGCTTCGCCCCTAATCGCCAGCTCCTCATCGGTCTGGTCGTTGTTGTCGGCTTAGCGCTATTTATGCGCCTCTTCTACTTCACCCACCAACCTTTCGGTATCTGGTTTGATGAAGCCGAAGCCGGTATTGCGGCGCGACGGATGATTGCCGACCCCAACTATCGGCCCGTTTTCTACCAATTGATTAACGTGACCGGCCACTTGTTAAGCCTGTACGCTGTCGCGTTGCATTGGCTGGGCGACAACATCTACGCTATGCGAATCGTTAGCGTGCTGTTTGGCCTGGGCGGCGTGCTGGCGGCCTATCTGTTTGGCCGCGAATTACGCGGGCCACGCTTTGGCCTGGCGCTCGCCTTTTTTGTGGCTGTGGCCCGCTGGCACATCAACTTTAGCCGCATCGCAATGACGGGAGTCGACACCACTTTCTTCGAGTTTCTAACCCTTTTCTTTCTGACGCGCCTGCTCAAACGGGGTAAATTGCGCGATGCCATGTGGGCCGGTCTGTCGATTGGCTTTGGCCTGATGTTTTATACAGCTTTTCGGCTTTTTGTGGTCGCCTTGGTGCTGGCGGGGGTAATCATCGCCCTGCGTTGGACAAAGCCGCTGCTCCCGGCGATGCGCAATAAGGGCTGGCAGCGCTATCTCATAGCCGCCATTCTTTTGATATTGACCACCTGGCTGGTTATTATGCCGGTCGTCAAATTTGCTATCGACAACCCTGACGCTTTCTGGTACCGCACTCAGCAAATATCCATCTTTACCAAACGCGACCAGCCGATCTTAACCCAGGCGTTGTGGGCAAGCACCCAAAAACATCTGCTCATGTTCAACGTTGAGGGCGACAAAAACGGTCGGCACAACCTGCCCGGCGAACCGATGCTCGACCCGATTATGGGCATCTTCTTTGTGCTGGGTCTGGCGCTAACCCTGGCCAGACCATTTCGGCCGGCCAATACATTTTTTATAGTACTCTTTCCGGTGGCGCTCATCGGCGGTATTTTCAGCGTCGATTTTGAAGCGCCGCAGTCACTGCGCTCCATTGCCGTTATTCCGGCGGTTATTTATTTTGCCACCGTGGCCGTGGCCGCTTTGGGCCGGGAAGCGGAGAGCCGCATTAGGCCGCTGCCCCGCATCTGGGTGTGGGCACCGGCTGCCGTGATAATCACCGCCGTCTACCTGCTCAACGCCTATACTTATTTTATCCGGCAAGGTGGCGATTTTGCCTCGTGGAACGCTTTCTCCGCCCCGGAAACCATCACCGGGCGCGAAATGGCCAAGCTTGGCCCTTACTACACCTATATTTTATCGCCCTTTCTCACCAATCATCCCACAACGCAATTCTTAGCGCCGGAAGTGACCAGCCAACAGCATCTGGCCCTGCCCGATGCGCTGCCGGTGCGTGCCCCCTCTGGTCAGCCGGCCGCGATATTTTTGCATCCTGATGATGTCTGGGTTTTCGATAAGGCCAAGCGTATATACCCCAATGCTGAATTTGAAATCTTCTATGGTCCGCCGACGCTGCCCGACAGTGAAGAAGGCCCGCCCAGCGTCTACCAAATTGTTCTGCGACCGGACGACTTGTTGAGCGTTCGCGGCCTCGATTTGCGCTACTGGTCAACCGAAGGCGACCCCGAAACCCAATTTTTCATGGGGCCGCTGGCATCAAGCCGAGCCATGAGCATCAACGCTACCTGGCCCCAAGACAGCCCTGTTGCCGATAACTTTTATGCCGAATGGAGTGGGGTTCTCTACGTGCCGGAGTACGGCCCCTATGACTTTCTGCTTGAAAAACCGGGCGACGGCCTGCTTGAAATCGACGGCACGCCGGTTATCGAAGGGGCAGAGACAACCATTAAGAGCCTTATTTTAGCCGAAGGTAATCACCAAATCCGCGTCCGCGTAGAGGCCGGCCAGGGATCGGTTGCGCTCTCCTGGCAGCCGCCTCGTTACAATCAACCTATACCCATTCCGAACCAGTGGCTCTACAGCAATCCTATCACCAACCACGGGCTGCGCGGTAGTTTTTACCCTAACACCAACTGGGAAGGCGAACCGGCGCTCCAGCGCATCGATCCCTTCCTGGACACCTATTTTCACCTGATTCCCCTCAAGCGACCCTACTCAGTTGAGTGGGACGGCTCGCTGGTAGCCCCGCAGAGCGGCATCTATCGGCTGGGGCTGCGGGCCGTGCAGGAGGCGGAACTGTTTATCGACGGGCAATCGCTGGTCAAGACAGCCAGCCCGGACGAATATACGGAAGCGGCGATTTCGCTGGAAGTCGGCCTGCACAGCCTGCAAGTGCGCTATCTGGATACGGTTGATCGTTCGCGCATCCACCTGACCTGGATTACGCCGACCGGTGTGTTTGAAGCCATTCCGTCTGACTACCTGTGGCCGCCGATGGGTCGCTATCCTGAACAGTCAACCACGGTCGAGGAAACGGTCGACATTCAGCCCATCCGGCTCCAGCATCTCACTTCGCTAGGCACGCCCGGCAGCGAAGCCGGCCAATTTCGAGAACCGCGCGACGTGGCCGTACTGTCTGATGGCCGGCTGGTAGTGGCCGATACCGGTAACCGGCGGGTGCAGATTTTCGACGTGGGCTACAACGTGATAGCCACCCTCACCGGCGATGACGAGCCGTTTGAAGAGCCGCTGGCCGTGGCAACCAACAGTCGCGATGAAATTTTTGTTTTGGATTCAACGTTGCAGTGGATTTATCAGTATGATGCCGCAGGCAACTTTATCAAACGTTTTGGAGGCCCGGAGGCCCGCTTTTTCCACCCCCGAGGGTTGACCATCTTTGATGATGACCGGATCGCTGTGGCCGATACCGGGACAGGAGCTATAAAATTCTTCGATCCCGACGGCAATGCAGTGGGCAACATCGGCACGCAGGGCGCGGCGCCCGGTCAGCTCAACGAGCCGACCGACGTGATACGCGACGCCCAGAGCACCTATTTTGTTGTCGAAGCGGAGAACGATCGCATCCAGCGCCTGGATACCGCCGGGAACCCGCTCACCCAATGGCAGATAACCCCGTCGCTGGGGCTGAATGGCCCGCACCTGGCCTTTGCGCTCGACGGATCGATCTTTATGACCGACGCTTTGAGCGGCACACTACAGCGCTATAGTCCTGACGGAACGCTTCTTGATCAGTGGCAAACGTTTGACCAGTTTCGCCTGGAGGCACCGGTCGGCGTTTATTTCGACTCCGCCACAAACCGGCTGTACGTAACAGATGTCAATACCCATCAAATTCACGTTTTATGGGTGCAAGTCGGTGATGCCAGCGGCTAATAAGGATGGCCCAAACAGCAGTGAACCGAACCTGGGCCTTAATTCTTTACGCCGCCAGCCACTTAACCCCATACGGCTCAATCGTAGTGCGCAGAACGCCTCCTTCAAGAATAACCATTCTGTCGGTAAAGAGATCGCGGGCGCTGTCGGATTGCATCAGGTTTGAGACATCGGCTTCGAGGAATTGGGCCTGGTTGGTGATATTGTGCAGGCACAACACCCGCTCTTGACCATCGGGCGAGGTGCGCATCAGGTTGAAGAAGGCCGGATTGCCGCCGATAACTTGTTGGCTGCCGTTAGGATGGAAAGCCGGGCTAGACGCGCGATTTTTGAGCAGTTCCGCATAGCGTTGGAACACTTTATGCGCCCGCGAGTCCGGCTCGGCCAGCGCGGCTTCAAGATCGCTGCGCTGCCATTTTTGGCGATTGATGGTGCGGGCCCGGCCCGTTTCCTTCATACCGGCGTGATCGTTGGCCGAACCGACCAGGCTGTGCACGTAAATACCCGGCACCCCGGCCATGGCCAGCATAATTGGCTGCGAGGTGATGAAACGGCTAATTTGCAGGTCAACCGCCTCATCACTGTTGGGCTTAGAGAGCGCATCAAAC
>JAGRBY010000568.1 GCA_020433835.1 Anaerolineae bacterium
CATCCAGGGGGGGCCGATGGCTTCCACCAGTGGCCCGCTGCCACCGGCATTGGGGCGTAAATAAGCACCGGCTTTGTAAGCCGGTACAATGCCAAAAAACAAGAGAACTGACAAGACTATAAAGGCCATGATGGCTATCTGATGGTAGCCTCCTGCGCCGTGGATAGCCAGCAGGGTTTGGTACGCAGCCACGCTAAAGGCATCGGCCGCAATTTCAAAAATCAGTGCCAAAACCCCCAATCCGGTGCCGCCTAATAACAGCCCTTCCACCATCAAACGAGGGAGTTGTCCTCCGGCCTGTTGGCGCTCTGCCGGATTGATATAGTTTTTTAGCATATGCGTATCTCCGTCATTATTAAGTTATTAATGATGTCCAATTATAGAATAACGCACGGTATTAGCCGTACCTTGGCGAGTAATAATCAGCACTCGGTCGCCCGGTTGGAAGCGAGTTTCGCCATGAGCGATGATAATTTTATTGTTACGATAAATCGATGTAATGAGCGCTTGAGGCGGCAGCTCTAACTCTTTTATCTGTCGCCCAACGGCCACCATATCGGCTGATAGGGTAATCTCAACAATCTCGGTTTCTGTTAGCCGGCTCAAACGGAGATTTTCTTGCTGATACTGCTTTTTCATTTTGTGCAGCAGGGCTTGGCGATAGGCTTGCACAATATCGCGTCGTCGTAAAAGCCCAACCAAATGATCTGGATGCTCCGGGTCAACCACGGGGATACGGCCAAATCCGCGGTCGCTCATGTAGCGTAACGCCTTAGACAGCGGATCACTTGGATAAGCGACAACCATTTCATGGCAGGTGATGTCGGCTACGGTTGCGGCCGGGTCGGATACATGCTCAGCAGCGTGTTCCAGATCGTGTATTGTAACAACCCCAACCAAATGATCATTCTCATCCAATACCGGAAAGCCGTGGTGGCGCGTGCGTGCAAAAACGTCGGCCAGTTTAGACAAACTCAATTCGGCCCGAACGGTGTCCGGCTGTTCGGTCATCACCTCGCCGACTGTGATCCCTTTCATCACATCGATATCGCGACCACGTTCTAGAGGGATGCCTTTGTGGGCCAATTTCAACGTATAAATGGAATATGGACTGATGGATTGCGAAAGCAAAGTACTTAATCCGACTGTCACCATCAGCGGCAAAATCATGCGGTAGTCTCCCGACATTTCAAAGACTATCAAAAAGGCGGTTAAAGGCGCGTGCGCGGCCGCGGCAAAGACACTGGCCATTCCTACTAACGCGTATGCGCCGGAACCGGCTGTTATTGTTGGAAAAAGGGCATGCACACCTGCTCCAAAGAAGCCGCCGAGCATCGCTCCCATATAGAGCGACGGTGAAAAAATACCGCCCGAATTACCCGAGCCTAATGTAAAGGTCGTCGCCATCAGCTTGGCAAAAACCAACACCAACAGCATCGTCCACGGCAGCGATCCGTTTAGCCCTTCTTCAATGGTGGTTAAGCCGGCCCCTAACGCTTGAGGATAGAATAAACCGATCAACCCGACCCCAATTGCCCCGATGGCCGGTTTCAAGGCAGCGGGAAAGCGCCATTCATCAAAACGATCTTCAAAGTAGTAAAGTATCTTGACAAACCCCCAACCAACAAGGGCAGCCAGAACCCCTAGCAGCGCGTAGAACGGCAGTTCCCATGTGCTAACCAAACTATACGAGGGCACGGCAAAAGCCGGTGTATCGCCCAAAAATTCGCGGCTGACAGTACTGGCCGCCACAGCTGCGATAACCACCATCCCAAAATAATGGGTGGTAAATTCACCCAAAATAACTTCCATCGCAAAAATAACCCCGGCGATAGGGGCATTGAAGGTGGCGGCAATACCGGCCGCCGCACCACAGGCTACCAGGGTAACAGTTCGCTCCGAGCCAAGCCCTAAAATTTGGGCCGCTGTTGAGCCTAAGGCAGCGCCTACCTGCACAATTGGCCCTTCTCGCCCGGCCGAGCCGCCGGTGCCGATACAAATGGCCGACGTCACCGATTTGACCAGCGCCACGCGTGGTCGGATACGACCCTTCCGCATGATGATGGCCTGCATAACTTCCGGCACGCCGTGCCCTTTGGCTTCAATTGCCCAGTAGGCAATCATCGGCCCGGTAATCAGGCTGCCGATAACGGGCACCAAAACAATCCAACTCACGCCCAGAGGGGCTAGGAGTTGAGGTAACCCATCTTCAAAGGCAAAGTGGTTAACCCAGGCGATAGTTTTTACAAAAACAACAGTAATTAATCCTGTTCCGGCTCCCATTATAACAGCAACTATCATGAGGGCCGCGAAGTTATTAAGATTGATACTTGATCTTAACCGTTCGAAACTGCCTGTAAAGATGCCGGAGCCAGTCCACGGCGACTTAAGCTGGTCTAACGACAATTTCTCCTCCTTAAATACTATTTACACGTTCAGCGAATGGGCCGGCGGATTGGCCGGCGTCAATAGAACATTCAACTGTGTTGATAAAATGTCTGGTCGGCCTAACGTATGCAGCCATTCGTGTTCTTGAATTAACATTTCATAAAACGAATGAAAACAGTGGCGTAGAGCCGAATTTTCTTCATAATTTTCTGTAATATACATAATCGAGGCTCCGTACAGGGCCAGAGGATCGATTTCAGCCAGCCGGTGATAGTAACCGCTGTCATCGCGTCCCCAGGTTGCGTGTATTCGCGCCAACAGCGCCTCGGTTTCAACAGCTAACTGTTCGGTCACGCTCTGTGAGTCGGTTGACATGGTCACAATGGGCGCGGTCGAGTGTAAATCACAAACGGCCATGCCGTTATCAGAATAAATATCAAGCCTACCTCCATAGGTAAAGAAATAAACCCGCTTGTCGAAGCGGTCACGCAGCACAACGGTACCAGCGCACAGCGGCCATGAGCCGTTTGTAAACGTTTTCAACGTGAGATGCGTTTGCAGCACGGTGCCGTCCGGTTCGGCCCGAAACAGATCGATACGTTCGGGATCATAATGTTCTTCTGTGGGTGTTTCACGCAGAGCGATCATCAACCTTAGCCCGCCGGGGCTGGCCGGATGGGGCGGATCGAGCAGCAGATAGCCGGCTTCGGCGATTTCTTCAAAAATAGTGGTGTCGTCCATAAGATTACCTCAACCTGAATGGTTCACTTCATTACAGCCCGAATAGCCGTCAAGAGCATTTCGGGCGATTCTTGTTTGGCCACAAAAGCCGACGCGCCGGCCTGAAAGGCCAAATAGCGACTACCGGCGTTGTCGTAAATGGAAACAACAATAACCCGGCAGCCGGGCGCTGCCTTAAACAGATGGGGGATCAACTCAGCGCCATTGCGCCCGGTAAGCATCAGATCGAGCAGAATGACATCGGGCTGGGTGGCTTGGGCCATTACCGGTGCCGTCTCCGGGTCGCTGGCTTCACCGATGACCGCCAGATCATCTTCCAGGGCAAGCCGCATTCGCCAACCCTGAATGACGTTTGGTTCGTCATCAATGAGAAGAATCTTTATCATGCATGCCCTCCCCTTTCTGCGCTGATCAGTCCACCCTCTTAGGTAATTTCCAACTGGAAAATTTATAAGGTAAAATGAAAGTTGTTGTGCCTTGTTTTTATTTAAAGCATAACACTGAAGTGATAGGGATACATCCGGCAAAGGGCTTGAGTTTGCCTCAGACTTTGGTCGGAGATCGTAAGCAATTTAGGGTAGATGAGGAGTAAATAATGAGTATTCGGGTTATGATTGTGGATGACCACAGTGTAGTACGGCAGGGGTTGACCATGTTTTTAAATTTGGATGACGCCATTGAGATTGTCGGCGAGGCCGAGAACGGCGAGGAGGCATTGGCTCTGGCTCAAGAGCTTCAGCCCGATGTGGTCTTGATGGATCTGCTGATGCCCAAAATGGACGGTATCTCAGCGATAAAGCAAATGCGCCGCGACCAACCGGACATTGAAATTATTGCCCTGACCAGCGTATTGGAAGATGCTTCGGTGGTGGGCGCGGTTAAAGCCGGGGCAGTCGGCTATCTGCTCAAAGATACCAAAGCCGATGCGCTATGCCAGGCTATTCATGCCGCCGCTGCCGGCCAGGTTCAGCTTTCGCCCGAAGCCGCGGCCCGGCTGGTGCGCGAAGTCAAGCTGCCCGATACGCCGGAGGATTTAACCGAGCGCGAAACCGACGTGCTGCGGTTGATCGGCAAAGGGTTGTCAAACAAAGAGATTGCTCACGAGTTGGGTATCGGCGAGAAAACCGTTAAGACCCACGTGAGCGCCGTTTTGAACAAATTAGGGGTACTTAGCCGGACCCAGGCTGCCCTTCATGCGGTTAAGATAGGCCTGGTATCGTGCTAAGTGTTGACGGAATGGGAAAATGACTGTGATTGACCAAAGAAACCGCAAAGCAGCATCAACAACCAGCCCCCGCCGGCGAGGTTTGGCCAGTGCCATGATAACGCTGGGCATATTGCTGCTGCTGTGGTGGCTGGTTCACCGCTGGTTTGAAGATAGTTTAATTGCCGAGGAGCACGGTCAATTTGCGGTGGTGCAGCGTTCGGTCTGGGCACTGCAAGGGGTTGGGTTGCTGGTGGTTATGCTCGGCGCGGCTCTGGCTTATGTTATTGCCATGCGGCAAGCCCGTCTGGCGCAAACAGTAGAGGCCCAATTAAGCGAATTGGTTCAGGCCCGCCAATTGCTGGAAAAGCGCGTCACCCGTCGAACCCAAGAGTTGGAAACCTTGCTGCGTGTTTCCCGCGATTTGACGGCTACGCTTGATCTCAAGACGCTGCTGGGCCGCATTGTCGAACAGTTGCGTCTGGTCGTTGCTTATGACAGCGCGGGACTGTTTGATTTGGTCGATGATA
>JAGRBY010000569.1 GCA_020433835.1 Anaerolineae bacterium
CTACTTCCTGAGGCAGTACACCAAACACATCAACCCTATTGCCGATACCTTTGCTTACTGTCTGTTGCCCAACCACTTTCATCTGTTGGTCAAGATTAAGACGGTTGAAGCTATCCAACGCCATCAGCGTAAGCCTCTCAAAAAGCCAAGCCAATACTTTTCCAACTTCTTTAATGCCTACGCCCGCGCTTTTAACAACGCCTTTCAACGTACCGGCTCTCTCTTTGAGCGGCCTTTTGGGCGTATTCCGGTTACGTCGGATGCCTACTTTGTTCAGTTAGTGATCTATATCCATCGCAACCCTCAAAAGCATGGGTTGATTGATGATTATCGAGCGTGGCCTTACTCTTCCTACCATACCCTTTTTTCCAATAAACCCACCCCTATGCAGCGCGATGCCGTTTTAGAGTGGTTCGGTGGTATTCGGGATGTAGAATCGCTGCACCAGGCCGGGGTGGATGAAGCTCTGCTCGAACCGTTGATTTTGGAAGATTTTGATTAAACTTGGGCCGAGTAGCCAGACCTGTCAGGTTTTCGAAGGTGACGCCATTTGAAGGATTCTTTGAAGACAAACGTTACATGATGGTGAAGATTCGGTGAAAACCTGACAGGTCTTCGTGCGGCTTCGTACGTCCGTTAGCCAGACCTGTCAGGTTTTTGAAGGTGACTCCATTTGAAGAATTCTTTGAAGACAAACGCTACCTAATAGCGAAGACTCCGTTAAAAACCTGACAGGTCTTCGTTACCATACTGCCCAAAAGTACCACTAAAAAATTGCCCGATAGTACCTAAATCCTACTCAATTTATTAGCCAAATGGCGGATTGTCACGGCCAAAAAACCATGTTACCATTTTAACCATCTTAATTAAGTCAAGGCGTTTGTTTCACCAACAGCGCCGCTTGAAGAGATGGAACGGAACGGACCTGAGCCAGTCGGTTCTCCGGTAGTCGCGACACCGGGTACCCCACAGCTCACCTCTTGATCGATCAATACCCGGCGACAACGGCGTGCCGCATAAATTCAAACAAACATACAACTCAATAGCAAGACCTTTTTCTTCTACTTTGTGAAACAGCTGTTTCCATATTAGTACTTCAAATTTCACTCTACCGTAAAACAAACTTAAGTTTGTCTTACAAACTCGCTAAAAAACGCACCACCAATTTTGCTCATGCTATTTTCATAGCTAGGAGAATGTTTATGATAGATTTCGCTTTATACAAAAACACCCTAACCAACGGTAAAAAGCTGTTCAAAGCCGTGGTCCTTATCCGAGAAACCCGGACCCTTGATGATGTTATCGACCGGATGATGCAGCAAGGCACGACCCTAACCCGCCAGGATATTATCGCTGTGCTGGATCTCTTCTTCCGTACCGTTATGCTGCTTGTGCTGGAAGGCTACAGCGTGCTAACGCCGCTGGTCAACCTGGGTGTATCCATTAAAGGTGTCTTCAATAGTCAAGATGACACCCTTGACAAAAAACGACACGAAGTAAAAGCCCGTGTCAACGCCAACAAGGTCTTTAAGGATATCATCAAGAACCAGGCACAGTTTCAGCAGCAAAAGCCCAACCGGCCCATGCCTCAACCCATCGAGTGTATTATCCCGACCAGCAGCGACAACAGTACCTTAACTCCCGGCGGCGGTATGAAACTCACCGGCTATAACTTGCAGTTCGACGAGGCCGACCCGGCCCAAGGCATCTTCCTGGTGGCCGAGGATCAAACCCGGACGCGCGTTCAGTTCATGCTGCAAAACACTGCACGCGAGCTTATCTTTCTCATCCCTAACCCGCTTACACCCGGCCCGTACACGCTCGAAGTCAAGGCCCGGTTTGGCAACGACAATATTCGCACCGGGGTGTTAGAAACGCCACTCGCTGTGCCGGAGGCCGCGCAGCAGCCAACGCTTTTATAAAGCTATCAGCCTTTAGCGGTCAGTTTTCAGCTTTAGAGGCAACCGCTCAAATGTTTACAACAAAACAGCCCCAGGCTTTTATGCTTGGGGCTGTTTTGTGTTCTCCTCACGTTCTACGGCCTACGCCAAACCACCGTTCAACCCTTTTTGGGCAAGTCGAGATGTGCTATACTTGCATGTCTTGAGCCTTCGTCGAAGAAGCAATAAATCCCCCACTGTTGGCCCCGCAACCACGTTGTAACCCACATACTCTATACTATGTTCAGTTTGAACCCTAAACTTGAATTAAGCGTGACGTAGGAACGATGTCCATCGGCCTGACCATGTGATAGGAACGCAATGCGCCCATCCATTTGCCTCGCCTATGGTCGGGAAGTGTGGCTATGGCTACTAAACACCAAGCCGCCCCCTAGCAGGCGAGGCAATGTCAATGCATAACGGATGATGCGTTGACGTTGCCATCACCCCTACCGACCGCTTTCTTAAAATAAAGAGGAGAAATAATTGGAAATTCTATCTCGACTTATTCTCGACGCCGGTCGAGCCGGTATTGAGCTGGCGCTGTTCGTTATTCTGCCCATCATGCTGGTCATGCTGACCGTTATGAGACTGCTCGAACGGGTCGGCATCATGCGCATCCTGGTCAGAGCCTTTGAGCCGATCCTGAAGCCGTTCGGAGTACCCGGACTGGGGGTCGTCGCCATGCTTCAAATTCTGCTGGTTAACTTTGCCGCACCGATGTCGACCCTATCGATTATGGATCGATCAGGCACCCGTGATCGACACCTGGCGGCTACCTTTGCGCTGATATTAACCCTGCCCCAGTCAAATGCTGTGTTTCCCCTCGCTCCCTTTGGCCTCAATATCATGGTGACCTGGATAGCCGGACTCGTGGGGGCACTGATTGCTTCGGCAACCACCTTCTATCTTTTTATGCCAAAAGAGGCAGACTCATCCTCGGAGCCTGAGCCGGAAGAAGCGTATGAAGAGCAAGCCCCGCAAAGTGTTCTGGCTATGATTCGATCTGTAGGCAAGGAATCTTGGGATATAGCGTTTGGGGCTATTCCGTTTTTGGTCTTGGCACTATTAATTGTCCGCATACTGGATAAAACCAATGTTACGATGCTGTTAACGAACTTATTCGCCCCGGTTTTTGGAATTGTAGGGGTCAACGGTCAAATGTTCTTGCCAGTCCTGACCAAGTACATTGCCGGCGGCACAGCGATGTTTGGGGTGCTTGTCTCGTTTCTTGAGCAAGGGCTTGTATCGATTGTCGATGTAAACAAGATTGCCGGTCTATTAATTCATCCCTTTGATTTGGTAGGTGTCGCTATTTTATTGGCGGCTGGCCCCCGATTACCACGACTATTTCTTCCGGCAGCAGCCGGAGCCAGCATCGGTATTGCTGTGCGCACAGTGCTTCATCTGCTCTTGTTTTGATGATGAATGAGATGTGATGAGCTACGCCCTCGGAAAACCACCTCATTTGCTCGCCTCTTAACTTGCCTATTATAATGAAGCAACTGGGGGAGATTAGAGACTGGAGACTGGAGGCTAGATATTGGCTCAGTCTCCAGTCTCTAATCTCCAGCCCCCATTTTCACCATTACGCAAGCCATCTACCATTCATTTCAAAGTATATCAATTCTTCAGTTGAAAGGACGTATGATGACAGAAAAAGTAGGCTTTATCGGCCTCGGCATTATGGGCCAGGGGATGACGGCCAATCTGCTCAAAGCCGGGTTCCCGCTCACGGTCTGGAACCGCACCGCTGCCAGAATGGAACCCCTCGTCGAGCAAGGAGCCACAGCGGCAGCCAGCCCCGGCGAGGTGGCAGCCAACAGCGACATCACCATCATCTGTGTCAGCGACACCCCCGACGTGGAAGCCGTCATCTTGGGCGATGATGGAGTCCTGGCCAACGCCAAACCCGGCAGCGTTGTGATCGATTGCAGCACCATCAGCCCCATTGTTACCCGCGAGCTTCATCAAAAACTGGCCGAAAAAGAAGTGTCGATGCTCGATGCCCCCATCAGCGGCGGCAGCGAAGGCGCGGCCAAAGGTACGCTCTCGATTATGGTCGGCGGCGATGCCGAAATATTCCAGCGTGCCATGCCGGTTTTCGAGGCCATGGGCAAGAAGATCACCCACGTCGGTGCAGCCGGAGCCGGGCAAACCGTGAAACTGGTCAACCAAATCTTGGTTGTCGGCAACATGCTGGCCGTCTCCGAAGCACTGCTGCTGGCGCAGGCCGGCGGGGTTGATTTACAAAAGACGCTGGAAGCCGTCAGCGCCGGAGCCGCCGGTAGCTGGATGCTCTCTAATCGCGGCCCACAGGTGATTCGACGCGACTGGCGACCCGGCTTCACCATCGACTTGCAGCAAAAGGACGTGCGTCTGGTTTTAGATGCCGCCGCGCAACTTGGCGTCCCGGTTCCTGGCACAGCGCTTATCCACCAAATGTACAATACCCTCCAAAAACAGGGTTTAGGCGGCGACGGCAACCACGCATTGATCAAGGCGCTGGAACATCTGGCCGGGTTCGAAATCGAGCCGATTGCTGACGATTAGACCCAACGCACGTGAAATCAACCGAGTCCAGCCGGTCAAACGAGCACTTTCAGTCGGTCAAAGTAGGGGGTTCAGCCAGTCAAACTCCCCCTTCCAGCCAGTCAAAGTAGCACTTTCAGCCGGTCAAATGCGGGTTTGCCCTTGGAGCAGCTCCCCTTTTACAGCCTAAACCGGATGGGCTAAAGCCGGTCGTCCACCTAACTTCTCAGTATGACCAGACCGGGCTAGTGCCCTGGTAATGATCAGGTAATGATGATGGCCTAAAATAGTAATAGACAAAACGGATAAAAGACGTGCAATCCAGTTCCGTCACTCCCGCATGCTTCCCCGCCTACGCGAGGACAAG
>JAGRBY010000056.1 GCA_020433835.1 Anaerolineae bacterium
AAAGCCCCTTCTCGAAAGAAGAGGCTTTACGCACGGAATCGGTAGCTCTCATCTTCCAGAAAGTATTACTTCTGCCGGAATTGGCACCGAAAACCTGATAAACGTTATTGTTCTCAGGAAAGGTTGCCGGAGCTTCACAGGGCCGGTCCCTCTGCTCCTCTGGATGAGTGATATATTTAGGTTTTCTTTAGAGCTTGTATCAAGCTGTGACAGATAATACCATAAGGTTAGGGGTTTTGTCAATAATGAGTTTTGTCGATACTTATATTAGATATAGCGACAAACCAGGTGACAGTCACTTTTTAATGCTAAATATGGGTACTTTTCCGTGAAGAGGCCCAATATCTAGCCCAGTAAGTGACTGTCACCTTAATTCCGATAAAGTCTATTATCTTTGACACACCACAGCCTCTTCTTTACAATACTCACCTTAAGGAGTTGTAATTCGTAGATGAGTTTATTTGGCACCAATCGAAAAATGACAACTGTACGATCTATACAAGCCGCCCATTTTGGCGATATCTTACCCTTGATAGCAACGGCCTGGCGTATCTATCTACGCTTATCGCCGGCGGAATTGCAAACCCGGCTGAACGATATGCGCGGCTTTTTCGCCGAAGATCGGGTTGGCATACGCGGTTTTCTGATCATCGAGCCTTACCAGCCCGATACAGCGCTCATTGTGGCCGCCGGTCTGCGTGATACCTGGAGCGTTCCGCCTTTTCTCGATGTTCTATTACCGGAAATTGAACGGGCGGCGGTTGATCTTCAGGCAACGGCTATCTTGCATGTGGGCAGTTTTTCCTGGTTGGTAGATGGACTGCGCCAGCACGGTTTTGAAACCCAAGATTGGATTGTTATTTACGAGCGGATTGGCCAGGAACCTCCGCCTGAACCAGAGCAAACGCCGGCTCAAATTCGCACAGCCCACACCCGTGATTTGGAAACGCTGACCCAGCTCGATAACTATACGTTCGATTATATCTGGCACATGTCCACGCGCCATCTGCGCGAGGCACTGGCCAATGCCGTTTCATTTGCCGTCGCTGTTGTCGATAACAAGATCGTGGGCTATGAATGGTCTGATATGTACAATCAGCACGCCCATCTCACCCGGCTGGCCGTCCACCCCGATTTTCAGGGTCAAGGCATCGGGCGGCAGTTAGTTCATCGCGCTCTTGTCGATGCGCTGGCTGCCGGAGCCAATTTGATAACGTTAAACACGCCGGAAAACAACCAACGCTCTCAAGCCCTTTATCAACGTTTTGGGTTTGTGAGTACGGGTGAGAGACTGCCGGTGTTGAAGAAAAACTTGACGTAAAGACTGGGATGTAGAATAGTGGTATGTCTCCTCTAAGCCCAGCCCATATCCACGGACCTTACTCTACCACTATTTCTTCTAATTCAACCCGCCCAACCTCCGCCGCGTTTTGAGCCGGATCGTACCAAATAAGTAAAGGTCGATACCTGCCCGGCGGTGTATCCGCTGCTAACGACAGGTCATAAACATCGGTGATGATTTCGCCGGGACGCCAGCGGTTGGTGGGATAGGCAAAATGAACCGGCACAGCATCCTCGACCGCCACAACCTCCCCATCTTCATTAAGTAAACGCGCCGAGACCTTTAACTCGGCCGCAATCGGGGCATCGACGCGCCATGCCAGCGTCAATCGAACCGGAGCCAAGCCCGATCCTGTGTGTGGCGTGTGGGCGATGTCATAGCCCAACAGTGTAATCTCTGGAGTAATCATCTGATTGAGAAGATGCGATAGCTCTGGAGTAAGCGTCATCGGCTGCGGGTCGATGTGGATAAGCGGGCCGACGGCGCTGAGTGAATAGTGATCTGTCAGACCGGTCAGCTCGCGTGTTAAGTAAACTGATTTCCCTTCATCGATCAGACGGTCAACCGCCGCCAGCCGGTCAGCTTCCACATCAGCCACGACAGTTTCGATGTCCGGGCGCTGCTTTTCCGTTTGTTGAAAATAGCGCACCAGCGTCATCTCGCCCAAAATACCCACGATGACCGGTCGGTCGGCCAGCGGCTGACGAAGTATGTCGATACCGTAATCATGAACAGCCCATGTGTACCGCTGCTTGAGCGCCGGATAGGTTGTGCGAACCAATTGCACCAGCACCAATCCAAAAATTGCCAGCAGCAGCCCCACCGTTCCCCACCGCCAGCCCGGATTGCGCAGTCGAGCCATCGTATCGAGCATAAACGCGGCCCCAATGCCGCTCCACAGCGCCCACAGCAGAAAAACCGGAATAAAAAAAACCTCGATATCGGCCACGTTGTAGAAAATATTGAACGTAAAATACGTTACAAAAGCCACACCGCTTAAGGCCAGCAACGTGTACGGGCCGCGCCGCACCAGGTAAAGCAAACCGATGAAACCGGGCACAAGGGTATAAAACTGCTCCGCCAACAGCCGCCCGTAGAAAGCCAGACTCCGATCCTGATTAAACGGGTTACTGAAAATAAAAGTGCCATACCCACTGGCCGTCACCTGCTGCCAAAATCCGGCCCAACTGTTTCGATATGTGCCATCCAGCGATCCAACCTCGCCGCGTAATGGTAAATAGAGGTAGATTAACAAAGGCAGCAGCCCCAACAAAAGAGCAGCAAGTATCGTTTTCGGCTGAAAAAGCATTGTCCCATAAATCAACAGGAGGTAAATTCCCACAGCGGGCAGCAGCAGCAGCGTCGTCCGGTGGTGGGTGAGAGATACCCCAAAGAGTAAAGCCAGCCAATAAATCGACCGTCTTGAATCGCGATGGGCCGAAACGGTGACCAGCAAAATTGACACAACAAACAGGGCATTAAGCGTATAAACTTCGGCGATGGTCGCTTGCTGCCAAAAAACGAAGCCCACGGCAAACAACAAAGCCCCCGCCAAACTGCCCACATAAGACGGCCAAATCACCAAGCCTTTAGGGTTAAGGCTTGACGAACGGTGATCCGATATGACGGTTGGTTCCGTTTGCGGCCGCACCTTCATCGAGGAGGGTAGAACGCGCCAGATCAAGACAAACAGCAGCGCCACGGCCGCCGCACCGAAAACGGCGCTCATCAGATTGACCCGATAGGCAATATTTCCTATCGGGATAAACGTAAACAGTTTGCCCAGCAAGGTATAGAGCGGATAGCCCGTAGGGTGGGCAATCCCCAGTTGGTAGGTAACCAGTTGAAATTCCAGGCTGTCATCAAATAAAGTGACAACAGAAGGCGCCAGCGTACTCACATAGAGAAGCAAACAGAGAACAAAGACTCCTCCGGCCAGCAGCCAGATACGTCGGCTTAAGGGTGGCTGGTGATTCATGCTAGCTGGGCGGGCCGATGGCAATTTCAACGCGACCGGTCATGCCGGGCCGGATGTCGAGGTCGCCGCCATCGAAATCGAAATAAATAGTGAAGAGGGCTGTATCACCATCTTTCTCGGTCGACTCAAACTCGATGCGCTGGACTACGCCGAGGAAGGAGGTATTGGGATAGGGTTTCAGGTAAATTGTGGCTTCGTCGCCAACCGCGACATCGGCCAGATTGCGTTCGCTAAAGTTGCTGGTGGCAAAACGGAGCGGCTCGACTTGGGTCAGTGTAATCGAGGCGTTGTTGATCGACACGCCCGGCGAACCGTCCAAATCCGTGACGATGCCATCCCAGGGTGCCCGAAGCAAGGCTTTGGCCAGATTCGATTTTGCCTCTTCCACCTGTATTTTGGACTCACGCAGTCGAGCCGCATTGACCGATTCAGCTTCGGGCCGTAAGCCGCTTAACAGTTTTTCCAACGCATTCTGGGCCTGGACCACTTTTGATTGGGCGGCTGAGATTTCGGCTTCAGCAGCCGGTTTGGTGGCTTCTTCATAAACCGCCTGGGCACGTTCGTAGTTCAAGGTAGCGGTCTGCAAATCAGCGGCTTGCGGACTCATGCCCACGCCTTCGGCATAGGCCACCTTATCGTAGGCTTCTTGGGCCTGACGCAGTTCAACCTCACGCAGGCGAAGATCGGCCGCCGCCTGGTCGATGGCCTCGGCGGAAGGGAGATCACGCAAGCGCTGTAGATCGGCCTGGGCGGCCTCCAAGTTGCTGCGGGCCTCGGAGATGTCGCCGGTCAGGGCCGGAGCAGCTTCATTGGTAATTTGGGCTTCGGTTAGCTCCAGCGAGGCCTCGGCTTTGGCCAAAGCGGTTTGCAAATCGCCGTCATCCACTTTCGCCAGCAAATCGCCCTGCTTTACAAATTGGCCGGGGACTACATAAACCTCTTCAATGGTGCCGCTCAAGCCTGAAGGAAAACTCAGTTTTTGAGGCGGTAAAGACAAAACAACCTCGCCGTCGGCAGTGACGGTGGTTTGAAACGTTTGAACAGGCGTGGGCAGCGGCGTCGGCGTGGCGGTAGGAGTAGGCGTAGCGCCACCAAAACCAAATTGGCTGACATCAGCGGTGCAAGCCGACAGGACAACCATGGCCATTGCTATTAAAAATAGAGCTGTGTATTTCATCATACTGGGCAATAACTCTTGGCTTCTTTCTCGATAAGGCTAAGAATATACATGTGCGATTAATAGTTTACCCAGGAAATCTCGATTGCCCAATTGACCGGATTGGTTCAAAAATAGCATGAATATGAGTTACGCAGTTCAAAAGGTGACAGTCACTGGGCAATAATAAATCGCCCTATTTGAGCTAAACGGACGTACATTCTCAATCAAAAAGTGACTGTCACCTTGTTCATTCGCCCAACTGCGTAAGTCATAATGAAGTCATGCAACTTTTTTGATGGGGTATCGTAATGCTCTATGAGAATTCTCTGAAATCTGTATTGACAAGTGTATAATTACAAGCTATAATGTAATTAAATTACACGTAATTAACTATCAACAATGATATTTTGTAAGGAGATACTTATGTCTGACAACGTAAAAACCAACGGCTTTGATGAAACCGACTTTGTAGAAGGCCAAGTTATCGACGAAACGGTGGTCGACGCTGAAACTGAAGAAGAAGATGTGTACAACAGTGCTAAAGATGCCGCCAACAATGCCAAAGAGACCGTCGGCGCTGCCGGAAAAACCATCAACGAAGCGATTAAGCAAGTTGAGAAGCAGTTTGAGTCCTTCGGCAAAAAATTAGGCAGTGCGCTGCAAGACCGCGCCAATGTAGTTATGGTTCGGGTAAATGACGACAGCCTGGCTTACCTTGACATGCTGGTTGATGCCGATGTGACCAAGAGCCGCTCTGAGAGCGCCGCATTTCTTATTAATGAAGGCATCAAAAGCAACGAAGCCCTCTTCAACCGCATTCGTGAAATCACCGACCAAATTTCCGCGCTTCGTTCACAACTGCGTACGACTGTAAATCCTGAAGAATAAGTTGAAAGCCTGGTTACTTTAGGCAACCTAACAGCAACTTTTCATCTTCGCCATGAAAAAAGCGGACGATCATAATGATCGTCCGCTTTTTTGTTGCAACTTTGTAGTCGGCACGGTTTGGGAGCGCTCCCAAACGACAATTTTCGGTTATTCGACCGGCAGATAATCGAACTCGACCAGAACAAACTGCCCCGGTTCAAGGCTAACGCGGTATTGGGCCAAATCGACGACGTCGATGATGTAATCGCCCTGGGCCAGACCGCCGAATTCTACGGCGTAGTTGCCAAGTTCCGGTTTCGAGCCGGTCATTTGGGGCTGGCTAGACCAATCGCCACTGCTCAAAACGATGGGCTGATCTTTGAGATCGACAACGCGCACGCCGATGGCTCCCGCGCCACTGAAACCGGTTTCAACAATGCGGGCCTGCCACTCTAAAGCCGGGGTGGGCGTGATAGCAACGGTGGGGGTGATGACGACCGTCGGGGAAGGGAGCGCGGTTGGGAGTTGGGCAGAGAGCTGCACCGGGGCGGCGGTAGGCGGAGGTGATAGCCGGGGTTGAGCGCCGTGGCCCACAATTGGAGCAGACAACGCCCGCGCAACGGTGTCGAGCGTGGCATCGGGGGCCAGCGTGATTTCCGCTTCCCCTTGGCCATCGACAAACAGGCGGCGCGAAGCCCCCGTTGTTTCAGCCACAACCCGGTAAACACCGGCTCGCAGGTGGGTAAAACTACAGGCGACTTCGTTGAGGTCGGCCAGCGGGGCCAACTCGCAGTAGTGGGTTGCGTCTTGAACGGAATGAAGCGCGATGACCAGCCCGGCTAATTCTTCATCGCTGCGAACCCTGATGACGGAGCCGGCTTGAGGGTTGACCGCGAAGCCGTTGGTGTTTTTGCCGATGCGGGCCGTCCAGCCGACAACCTCAGGCGGAAGCTCCTCGATAAAAAATCGAACCTGCATTTTTTCGTGCTCGTAGAGTTGGACCGGTAAACTGAGCGCAAAGCCTTCCGGCTCGATGATATAGCGGCCGGGGAGGACATCTTCGAAAGCACACCCATCCGCACCGAAACCGCTCTGCCCGGTTACACAGCGATGGGTGGGCAGGTCGGCAGCGAGCGCGGTTTGGAGCGTGACCGGCGTATCTTTAACATCATCGACCGTTACGATTATCGAGCTGGGGTCCAGACCAGCTTCGGCGCGTTCGTCGACAACGCCCAACCAGCGCGAAATGGGTACCGGGCTGGGTTCCGGGGCGATCTGGGTAGGTACGGGAGAAGGCGTTGGAGTAGCCGGTACGGAGGTGGGTGCCGGATTGGCTATCGCACCAATGGGGGTGAGAGTCGGCTCGACTGTAGCGGTGGGAGTCGGTGTGGCCGGTTCCGCTTGCGGTCGAAATTCGACATAGGTGACGACATCGGGCTTAAGCTCCACTTCGAGCGAGATATTAAGTCCCAATGGCTCGACAATATACTTACCGGGCGTGAGTCCGGCAAATTCAACGGTGTTGGGGCCAAGTTCGTCTGCTTTTTGGCCGGTGTTGGCGGTGTTGATAACCTGGCTTAGCGTTGATAGCTGAACCGGATGGGCTTCGCGCTCGAGTACTTTTACCAGCAAGCGGGCCGAGGGGCCACCGGCACCGATGACTTCGCTGGTGATCTCACCTTCCCAGATAAGGCTGCCTAACGGTGTGGGTGTGGGCGGGGTAACAGCGGCCTGAGTGGCCTCAGCTTCGGTCACTTCGACAAACTCAATAATCATCAAATTGTAGTTATCGGTTGCCACGTTGAGGCTAACGCCGAGCGACGGTACGCTAACGGTCCAAGTTCCTTCGGTAACGGGCGCGAATTCGGCAGCAAAGGGGCCGATTTCCGGTTTGCTACCTGAATTGGCAGCGATGAGTTGATCGTCGCTGCGCAGTTCGATGGAGGTGCCGTCTACGCCCTGCACGCTCACCCGGAAAATGGCTCCACCACCGTTGGTGAAGCCTGGGATGGTTTCAACCAGTCGACCTATCCAGACCGTACCGGCCTGTGTAGCTGCGGTGGTGGCGGTGGGTGGCTGGGAAGTGGGTGTGGAAGTACGGGTTGGCAGGGTATCGCTGGTGGATTGGGCAGCAAAGACAGAAACGGGGGCTTGGGGAAAAAATGAACCGGCGCTCACTATTATTGTTAACGCGGCGAGCCATAGCAGCGCTCGCCACACGCTTTTTCTACCAAAACATCTCTTCAAAATGTTCCCTCATCTCCAACAAAGATGTACGCAGGTCAAAAACAACAGCCGCGAAGTGGCCATCTGGCGTTTTTGCGCAAAACCTGTCTGTTTTTTAGTGTTAAGCCATGTATATTGTACGCAGTGGGCGGCGTATCCTTCAATTGAATAGTTTTGTTAAACGCTTGCAACAGCGCTTATTTCAGGATACAATCAAGACAAATTATGTTTGGAGGAGATAGATGCAATTATTGGGAATCGACATTGGAGGGAGTGGAATTAAAGGCGCCTTGGTTGATATTGAAAAAGGCGATTTGGCCACGGAGCGCCATAGAATTCCAACTCCTCAGCCGGCCACGCCGGAGGCAGTTAGCGATACCGTAGCCGAAATAGCCAAACATTTTGAATGGAATAACCAGCCGATTGGCTGTACATTTCCGGCTATTATTAAAAACGGGGTCGCTTACAGCGCGGCTAATGTTGATAATTCCTGGATTGGTGTGAATGGACAGCAGCTTATCGCCGAGAAAACCGGCTGCCCGACGCTTTTGCTTAATGATGCCGATGCGGCGGGCATTGCCGAAATGGAATTTGGCGCGGGTCGAGGCCAACGCGGCACGGTTATTATGTTGACGTTTGGTACGGGCATCGGCAGTGCCATTTTTGTTAAAGGTGTACTGGTACCCAATACGGAATTTGGCCATATGGAAATTCGCGGCAAAGATGCCGAGCATCGGGCTGCGGACAAAATTCGCAAAGATAAAGATTTGACATGGGAAGATTGGGCTAATCGGGTTAATGAATTTCTAGAACGTATGGAACTTCTTTTCTCGCCCGATCTTTTCATTTTTGTCGGCGGCGTTAGTAAAAAACATGATAAGTTTTTTGAATATTTAAAAATCGATACCAAAGTTGTGCCGGCTGAATTACGTAATCATGCCGGTATCATCGGTGCGGCTATGGCGGCTAAATCGCTTATGGCCTAAAAACAAAAAGAGTGGGCAAACCGGATTGTTATGGCCCATACCTATCTTTGAATATGACTGGTTGGTTAGTTGGCTGGTTGATTGATTGATTGATTGATTGATTGATTGGCTGGTTAGATTAGCCAACTATCAAACCATCGACCAAAATTTTTGTTCTCGTTACTAACAAAGTCGCTGGTTTTGCTGCACTCTTAAAAAATTATATCTTTTCCCTGTAACCTCACCCTCTCATCTCTTTACGAAGAGATCGACTCCGCTTCGACAAGTTGTAGACCAAGCCTAATACTCGGTAAATTATATAAGGAAACAAACGTGACTTCGTTTCAGGTTACCCCAAAAATAATGATACTCGACGACGAGCCGGCTATACGTAATGTGTTACGATTACGACTAGAGCGAGAGGGCTTTCACGTTATTCAGGCCGGCAACTTTAAGGAATTTAAAGATGTGATGGTCGACTGTGACGCGGTTTTGTGCGATATTATTTTGCCCGGCGACAGCGGCCTTTTGGCGTTAGAATGGACGCGAAAATATTACCCCTTTACGCCGGTTATTATTTTAACCGGCAAACCTTCTTATGAAACGGCAGCAGAAGCTATTCGGCTCAATGCTTATGATTATCTCGCTAAGCCGGTTGAAAAGGATGAACTGCTGCTCTCCATTGAAAGGGCTATTCAGCATCGGCGGCTTAATCTTGAAAAAAGACGTTTGGAAGAAGAAAACGAGACCTATCGCTTGCAGCTAGAACAGCGCGTTGTGGAACAGAGTGAAGCTCTGGAAGAGTCGCAGGAATTTTTGGCGACGATCAGCGATACCATAGCCGACGTTGTATTGAGCATTAGCCTACCGGATTATCGAATAGAATATGCCAACCGAGCCGTAACCGAAGTTTTTGGCTACCCGCCGGAAGAGCTGCTTGGGCAGAGCATTGCCACTCTTTTTGTTGATGAATCGCGCTTTGAGGCTTTTCAACAGCAAAAGAACGTGGCCTTGGCGACCGGTCAGGCGCAGATTCGCCTTGAAGAAGCCATGCTGAAGAAAGGCGGTCAACCGCTGTGGAGTGAAATGGTCGGTGTTTTTCTCAAGAGCGACGATAACTTAACTCAAATCATTTGTGTTATTCGCGATATATCGCAACGCAGTCTTTTGTTAGGTGTCGTTGCCCACGAGTTGCGCAGCCCGCTGAGTTTGGTGTCCGGTTTTTCGCAAGCAGTGCTGCGCGATATTAACGATATCGATCGTGACAGCATTGCCAAATACCTTAAGGTTATTGATGATAGCGCCGCCCGTATGCTGCGCATTGTTGATGGGCTGCTCGATATTACCAGCGTGCAGCTTGGTCAAGTTGATCTTCAGTTGGAAACGGTCGATATAAACTGGCTGATTCGAAAATTCAGCGGCGATTATGCCTATGTGGCCGGTAAAAAGCGTATCACCTTGGTTGAAAAGCTACCGGAAGATGCGTTGATGTGCCAATGCGACCCGGCTAAGATAGGCCAGGTCATATCCAATTTTATTGATAACGCTATCAAATTTTCTGAAGTCGATGCAAAAATAGAGCTTATCGGCAAGCTCAAAAATGGTGAAATTTGGGTTGGCGTTAAAGATGAGGGGCCGGGCGTAAAATCTGAAGAAACGCAGCATTTATTTAAGAGCTTTGGTCATACAAAAATTAGCAACCGCCCCACCGGTGGCGAGAAATCGAGCGGGTTGGGATTGGCGATCTGCAAACGGATCGTTGATGCGCATCGGGGCAAAATCGGCATCGAGTCGAAAATTGGTCAAGGATCGACGTTTTGGTTTTCTTTACCGACCGATCCTAAAGTATAAGAATGAACTACACATAACAACTTAAGACTTACGCAGGGCACAACACTTCAGCGCCGTATACCCTTCCATGAAGATGTGCAGAGCGTCACACCACGAATTTTTTTGTTCCGCATACAATTCGTGGTATTTGTGGCTAAAAAGCGAAAACTGCGTAAATCTTACAAACCTGTAAACAACCATGTCCGAACAACTTTCTGTACGATCTGATGATAATCATTTAACCTTCCAGCCGCCTACTATAGACTTAGATGAACGTCTCAGCGAACTCATTGCGTTAAATGTGTTAATGACGGCGGTGCATCGAACTTTGAATTTGGATGACGTACTCGCCACCGCCTTGCAACAAATCGAGACGATTTTGGGCCTGGCTTACAGTGAAATTTGGCTGGTCGATGCCTTATTACCCCAAATTAATTTGGCAGCCCGGCACGGTTTGCCCGAAAGCACTGTCGATGAGCCGCCCACGTTTGAATTTGGTTTTGGGTTGCCCGGCGTTGTAGCCCAGCAAGGCCGGCCCATCTTCATTCCCGATTTGGCGACAAACCCCTATGTGCAAACCTATCGAGACGGCGAAATAGCCCAATTTCCTTGCGGCTTGGGCATCCCCATGTTAGATAGCGAGAATTTGGTCGGCGTTATGATTTTTCTGGGCCGCACCCCCAACAGTTTTGCGCCGGTCGTAAGAAACCAGTTGATGACGTTAAGCCAGCCCATCGCCACCGCCGTAAAAAATGCCCGCCAACACGCAAAAACCAAACAGCGTGCCAATGAGCAATCAGCTCTGCTGGCGGCTCGAACGGCTATTGCCTCAAGTTTAGATTTGGCAACGGTTTTGGATCAGCTGGCGGCACAAATGGCTAAGGCTGCGAATGTAACGAGCGTTCGTATCTTTGATTGGCAGCCCGAGATAGGCAGTTCGACCATTTTGGCCGAATATTTTGCGCCTGACGCGTCTGCGCTTGAACAGCAGTCGGAAACGGGCAAGGTTTATCACTTACTGAGCGATTTTCGACAGATCGGTCAGTGGATTCAAAAAGGCCAGGTGATGATCTTTCATGCCGATGAAATGGGGCTGCCGCCATCGGAACGCGTCTTTTTAACCCGGCACGGCGGGTTATCGACCCTGCTGATGCCGTTTACGGTTAAGGGAGCGGTGATCGGCTGGGTTCACCTTTCAGAAAGCCGGCGGCGGCGTGACTTCACTTTGAATGAGCTGGCTTTGTGCCAGGCTATCGCCCAACAGGGCGCTACTGCCCTGGAAAACGCGCGCCTTTTCCACCAGCTTGAGCAAGAAATTACCGAGCGCAAATGGGCCGAGGAGAAACTGGCTCGTAAGGCACGCGAGTCGCAGCTGCTGGACAAAATTCGCATCGCCGTAGCCCGCGAGTTGGAGCGAACGACGTTGATCGAGTCGGTGGTAGAGGCAGTAGCCAATACGCTGGGCTACACAATTGTGGGGCTGTACCTGCTTAAAGGTAAAAGTCTCGTGCTGCAACATAAAGTGGGGCCAGAGCAGGTCGCCGAGAACCTTCCGCTGGAACAGAGTTCGTGCGGCTATGCTGTAGAAACAGGCAAACCCATCCTCATAAAAAATGTAACCCAGGGCGACAGTATACTATCGAGCCAATTGAGCGGTATCAGTTCGGAAATATGCATACCGCTGCTTGAGCAAGATAAGGTGGTTGGGACATTAAACGTTGCCAGTAAAAACAAATTGGAAAGGGCCGATTTGCGGCTGCTGACGATTTTGTGCGAGTATGTGAGTATCGCCCTGGAACGCGCCCACCTTTATATGGAAGCCCGCGAGGGCGAGGAGAAGTATCGTACCCTGATTGAACAGTCGAACGATGCTATTTACCTCATCCACGGCAACAAATTTGAAATTGTAAACCGCAAATTTGAGGAACTGTTTGGCGTTACCCAGGAAGAAGTCAACAACCCGGAATTTTCGTTCACCAATATTTTGGCGAACAAAAATCAACGCTTGGTGGTGGACTATCAAGAGTTAGAGGTATCTAAATCTAACAATGATACGGTACGCGTTTCGCCGGTATATGAGTTTACGGCCCGTAACAAAGACGGCGAGGAAATTGAGGTCGAGTTGACGGTTTCCTACCCCACGTATAAGGGGAGTATGGCCACACAGGGAGTTTTGCGGGATATCACCGATCGGAAACGGGCCGAGGCCGAAAAGATCGCGATGCAGGCCCAAATGTTTCAAAGTGCCAAGCTGGCCTCTGTCGGTGAACTGGCCGCCGGCATAGCCCACGAGATTAACAATCCTATTTTTGCCATCCGCCAATTTGCGGAATTGATGCTGGAAGACACGCCAACCAACCTGCCTACCCATCCCATGCTCCAAACCATTATTGGCGAGTCTGATCGGGTGGCGAACATTGTGCGTAACTTGCTCGAATTCTCGCGGCCCAGCGAGTCGAGCTTTGGTTTGGTGTATTTGAAGGATATTTGGCGACCGCTCTGCAAACTGGTTGAGCAGTCGCTGCAGGAAAACAACGTTCAGCTCGATGTCCATATGCCGGATGATCTGCCGCCCATCAGGGCCAGGGGGCAGCAGCTTCAGCAGGTTTTGCTCAATTTAATTAACAATGCCATCGATGCGTTAAATGAAAAATTTCAGGACGGTCAGAGTCATCCTGACAAGCGCATCACCGTGAAGGCCCAGCTTATTGCCGTGGCGGCCTATCCCAGCCATTTGGAAGAAGACAGCATTATTCAATTTATCCGACTTTCGATTCGCGATGAGGGGATTGGCATCCCGGATAAGGATCGAGAGTATCTATTCACCCCATTTTTTACCACAAAGCGCCCCCATCGCGGCACAGGCTTGGGGTTAAGCATTAGCCACAAGATTATCGATGAGCATCAGGGCAGCATTGATGTCAACAGCGAACCCGGTGTTTTTACGGAATTTGTGGTGACATTACCGGCTGAGGAACAACAAAAGGGGTAGGTCATCGGTCGCGGCAGATAACCGGGTTGCAGAGTACTGTGGGACAAATAGTGTCCGCTGCAACTCTGCAACCCGATGTCTCTGCAACCGCGTACGCCGGTGGCTTATTCGTACCGAATTAACGACGTACAGGTCATATCTTCAGGCTGCTTCAATCCCAACAAATCTAAAACTGTCGGAGCAACGTTACCTAACTTACCATTGGCAAATCGCCAATCGGGTTTTTCTTTGGAAACATAGATGAAAGGAACCAGATTGGTGGTGTGGGCCGTGTGGGGTTTGCCGGTGTTATAATCAAGCATTTGATCGGAGTTGCCGTGATCGGCAGTGACCAGCGCAATGCCCCCCATGTTGACGGTTGCCTCAACCACCTGCCGCACGCATTCATCGACCGTTTCTACAGCGGTGATGGCTTTGTCTAAAAAGCCGGTATGGCCAACCATATCGGGGTTGGCAAAGTTGACCAGTATAAAATCGTACTCGCCCGAGTTGATGGCCTTAACGACCACATCCTTAATACCAAAAGCACTCATCTCCGGCTGCAGGTCGTAGGTAGGCACTTTAGGCGACGGAACCAGTTCGCGCACTTCATTTTCAAACGGTTCTTCGCGCCCGCCGTTGAAGAAGTAGGTGACGTGGGCGTATTTTTCCGTTTCGGCAGAGTGGAACTGCTTTTTGCCTAATTTAGAGAGCGTTTCGGCCAGACCGTTGGTCGGTTCAGGCAGTTCAAAGGCAAAATTGGCGCTTTGTCCGTCATAGTAATGCATAAAGGATACCAGTTTTATCCCCTCAAGCGGTTTGCGCTCAAAGCCGTTAAAATCGGGCTCGATGAGAGCCTGGGTGATCTGTCTGGCTCGGTCGGCGCGGAAGTTAAAGAAGATGATGGCATCGTTATTATTGATAGTGCCTTTGGGCGAGCCGTCGTCGTTAACAATAACCGTGGGCATCACAAACTCATCGCCTACATCCTCGCTGTATGAGTTTTGAATAGCTTCGGCAGAGCTTTTGGCCGTTTGACCCTCGCCATTGACAGCGGCATCGTACCCCAACTTGATGCGCTCCCAGCGCTTGTCGCGGTCCATTGAATAATACCGGCCTGAGACCGAAGCGACCGTACCGCAGCCGATACGCTTGATTTGATCTTCCAACTGCTTCAGGTACTCTTCACCACCACGAGGGGCTGTGTCGCGACCGTCCATCAAAGCATGGATATATACGTTCTTTAAATCCCGATTTTTCGCCAATTTAAGCAGGGCATATAGATGGTTTTGGTGGCTGTGAACCCCACCATCCGACAGCAATCCGATAAAATGAAGGGCACTATCATTTTCTTTAGCGTGCTGAATGGCTGTATTGAGTACTTCGTTATCTTCAAAATCACCGTTCTCAATTAAATTGTTGATGTAGGTTAAATCCTGTGGCACGATGCGCCCGGCCCCCAAATTCATGTGGCCTACTTCCGAGTTGCCCATTTGGCCGTGGGGCAATCCAACGGCTCCGCCGGATGCTTCCAGGGTGGCGCTGGGCCAGTTGTTCCAAATATAGTCAAAATATGGGGTTTTCCCCAGAGCAATAGCGTTATAATCCTTGCGGGGATTTAGACCCCAACCGTCCATAATGATTAAAGTAACAGGCATACCGACCTCCTCTTAGGTTTAGGTTGACTAACTTTTAGAGCTGTATCATACAACAGATTAAGGTTGTGAGAAAAAATCGACAAAAAAAGTGGGCAATCCAGGAATAGGGTGCCCACTTTTTTACTCATTGTATCGCTATTGTTTGTATGCCTATATCAACCGTTTTCACGACCGACGGGTGTAGCAATATTTTTCTCGGTAGTTCGATCAAAAATGTGGATTTTCTGCGTATTAAAGGCCATTTTGACCTTATCGCCGGTGCGAAGATCAGAACGCGGATCAATCCGGGCTACATACTCTTCATTGCCACTTTGCAGATAGACAAAAATTTCGTTCCCCATCAATTCCGTTACGTCAACCGTGGCCTCAACCAGCTGCTCGGTTACCCCAGGTGGCTTGTACTGGGGATGGTGTATATCTTCAGGGCGAACGCCGAAGATGACTTCGCGACCAATATTTTCCTGGCCCAGCTGCTCTACTTCGTGTTTACCCAAACGCAAACGGAACGAGCCGCAGTCGACGTACATTTCATCGAGTGTGCCGGTTACCGAGCCGCTGAAGAAGTTCATCGCCGGTGAGCCGATGAAGCCGGCCACAAAGACGTTGTTGGGGTGATCATACAGCGTTGAGGGGGTGTCGGCCTGCTGCAAGATACCGTCTTTCATAACGGCGATGCGGTCGGCCATGGTGAGTGCCTCAACCTGGTCGTGGGTCACATAAATGAAAGTGGTACCCAATCGCTGGTGAAGTTTGGAAATTTCAGCCCGAGTTTGAACCCGCAGCTTTGCATCCAGGTTCGAGAGCGGCTCATCGAGCAAGAAAACTTGAGGATCGCGCACAATGGCTCGCCCCAGCGCTACCCGCTGCCGCTGACCACCGGACATCTGCTTTGGTTTACGGGGCAGAAGTTGGGTAATCCCCAAAATTTTGGCCGCTTCTTGTACGCGCTTATCAATTTCTGCTTTAGGGGTTTTGCGCAGCTTCAAACCAAACGCCATGTTATCGTACACGGTCATGTGGGGGTAGAGCGCATAGCTTTGGAAAACCATCGCGATATCGCGATCTTTGGGGGGCACATCATTAACCACACGGTCACCAATCAGGATTTCACCAGAGGTAATCTCTTCTAATCCGGCCAGGCAGCGAAGAGCAGTTGATTTTCCACAACCGGAGGGACCAACCAAAACCAAAAACTCTTTGTCGGGAATATCGAGATTTAAGTTGTTGACCCCGATTACATCTCCCCAGGCCTTAACCATATTTCTGTACTGAACTCTAGACATTACTTGTTTGCCTCCTTACAAACTTATCAATATGTTGATATTTTTTTGTTCCAAGCCGATTGTGGAACACCCATAGTAGTTTATAACCATAAAGCCAGATCACTCGATTGCCGAATGATTATTGACGGTTCAAAAACAACTTTTTCAGCTTCAGGTATTTCACCTCGAAGGTGAGAGGCTAATATTTTGCAAGCCTTTTGCCCCAGGTTGTAAATAGGATAATGAACGGTAGTGAGCGGTGGTTGGGCATATTCAGCTAAAATAATATTGCCATAGCCGGTTACAATAACGTCGCTACCTACTTCAAGCCCTTGATCTTGAACCGCAGCCATAACACCTAAAGCAATAATATCATCGGCGGCAATAATCGCTGTAGGAGCCTCCGGTTTACTGAGTAGCGTTTGACCGGCCCGATAACCGTCTTTTTGGCTAACCTCACTATTGACCATAAACTCTTCATAAATTGATAAACCGGCAGTCTCCATGGCTTGGCGAAAACCAGCTAAAAAATCTGAGGAAAAAAACAAGTCTGTGGGCGTGTTAACGAGAGCAATTCGCTCATGACCTTGTTGAATTACATGTTCTGTAATCAACTGGGCACCCACAACGGAGTTTTCGGCTACTGTGAAGAAATTTCCTTGCAGATTGGAGTTGCCGATAACCACAAAGGGAAATTTCTTATCAAGCAGTAATTCAATCCGCTCATCACGCCAGCGCGGTTGAGCGACAATAATACCATCAACGCGGCGGCTGTTAATGAGACGTAAGAAAGCCCAATTTTCTTCTGAGCCGGGCGCTGAGGTTGAAACAAGTAAGTCAAAACCTTGTTTCGCACCTTCCGTAGTAATGCCCGCTAAAAGTTCTGTAAAAAATGGATCTGAATTTCTGGAAGATTGTGTGGGGATGATAAAGCCAAAGGTATAGGTAGGCGCATAGCCCATCTCACGAGCAACGCGTTTGATATACTCTCGGGTTTCCTCGCTGATATCATCATAATTGTTCAATGCTCTGGAAACCGCCGCCACCGATTTACCTACAGCTTCGGCTATATCTTTAAGCGTAACCCCGTCTCTATTCGCCTTTGACTTAGATAATCTCTTCCCCATCAACTGAAACCTTTAAGTTGATACCTATTTTACACTAAAATTTTTAAGTAGTCAAGAGGTTATTACTAAAGTTTTTAAGTTGATTTTAGACAATAAAAAAAACCCGACAAATTGCCGGGTCTTTTTCAAATCAAAAGTGTATTTGATATGTAATTTAATTAGGTGTAGCTACCAAAAGTGATCACTTCATTTTTTTTAAATCAACTTGGGGGTTATACTAATGTGCTGTATCCGCCAGCTTTGCGTTGACCTAACATCAATGTTATGGGTCCGATTGTTTAGAGCGTATAACTCCTAGCTGATCGCTGTATTTCCCAATCTGGTTCCACTATAGGGACCTCCTTTGGTCTATTAAAGAGTTGCCTTATTTATCAACCCTTATGGTACTATTATACTAAATTTTGGTCGGAGAGTCAAGGGTTTTTAAATTTTTGTTACACGTATTTCACAAAGATGGGGGATTGCTTTATGTTTATTGTGTTCGATACTGTTTATGGTATAATGGTTGCAACCTCTTAAACTCCTAGAAGTATAAACGCGTCATGACAATCTTGACGGCTCACAACGTAGGTAAATATTACGGCGCTCAAGACATCTTTTCTGACCTTAGTTTTTCTGTCAGTCGAGGCGATCGTGTTGCCCTTGTTGGGCCGAACGGAACCGGGAAGACCACGCTCATTCGGATAGTAGCCGGATTAGAGCCATCATCCGCCGGGCAGATCCACAGGGCTAAACATTTAAAGATTGGCTATCTTGAGCAGCATGCCTCACTTGCCTCAACAGAAGGAACGTTGTGGTTGCTGGCATTAAGCGCTTTCGCGACACTGCGCCAACAAGAAGCTGAGCTTCGGGCCATGGAAGCCGCTCTCGCGAAAACTACCGAAGAACCGGCCCACAGCCAACTGCTTGAAGCGTATGGCGAGGCACAAACGCACTTTGAATTGGCCGGAGGCTATACCTACGAGCAAACAGCGCGTCAAGTTTTATCTGGCTTGGGTTTTGAAGCCGATGAGTATGACAAGTCGCTAACCCAATTTAGTGGCGGTGAGCAAAGCCGGGCGCAGTTGGCTCGGTTGCTGCTGGAACAGCCCGACCTACTACTGCTCGACGAGCCGACCAACCATTTAGATTTAGCTTCCGTAGAATGGCTAGAAAACTATTTGCAAAGCTGGCCCGGCTCCGTCTTGGTGGTCGCGCATGATCGTTATTTTTTAGATAAGGTTGCTAATAAAGTCTTTGAACTCTCCTTTGGCGCGATAGAAACGTTCAACGGTAATTTTACCCACTATATACAACAACGCGCCGAACGGCTAGAGCGCCGTCAAAAGGATTATGAGGCGCAGCAAGCCTTTATTGCCAAAGAAGAGGAGTTTATTCGCCGTAATCTGGCCGGCCAGCGCACTAAAGAAGCACAAGGGCGACGCAAGCGGCTGGAGCGTATGCAAAAACTAGAGCGCCCCACCGATCAAAAACATGTAAATCTAAACATGCAAACAACCTTGCGCTCTGGCGACCTGGTTATGGCGACGCACGATTTGGCAGTTGGCTATCCTAACCGCGACCCTCTCTTTCGAAGCCCCGACCTCGAAATTCGACGCAGCCAGTGTGTGGCTTTATTGGGGCCAAATGGCTCTGGGAAAACGACTTTTGTCAAAACAATTTTAGGGCAGATCGAACCGAAAGACGGAAACATTCGCTTTGGGGCTGGGGTAAAAGTGGGGTACTATGCCCAAACACACGCTGATCTTAAACTTGAGGCCACCGTGCTGGATGAGGTCTTATCCGTTAAAAATTTACTCATAGGCGAGGCCCGCAATTACCTGGGTCGATTTCTCTTTTCGGGCGATGATGTTTTCAAGCCCATCGAGGCACTTTCCGGCGGCGAACGCAGCCGCGTGGCTTTAGCCAAACTTACGCTCACCGGGGCAAACTTCCTTATTCTTGACGAACCGACCAACCATCTTGATATCGACTCGCAGGAAAATTTGGAGGAGGTATTAGGAAATTTTAGCGGCACGATATTGCTCATCTCTCATGATCGTTATTTTGTTGATGCTATCGCGACGCACACATGGGCTTTGGAGCCGGATCAACAGACCCTGATACCGATGAAGGGCGGCTATAGCGCGTTTTTGGCTTATCGAGAGTCACAAAATACGGAGACCATGCCTCAAAATGATGAAAGCGCTAAACCCAAAGGTAAGCTGATTCAAGAGCAAACCAAAGCCGAAAAACGTGCTGCCGAAAAAAAAGCTCGGGAAATTGCCGAGATTGAGAAACGGATCGAAGAAACCGAAACGAAATTGGCTGACCTGGCTGAAGCCATAGAGGCAGCCAGTTTGGCCCAGGATATATCCAAAATTCAAGATTTAGGCAAGGATTATCAAGCTACCGAGGCAAAGCTCGACAACCTGCTAACACAATGGACTGAAATGGAGACCGCTTAACTCTATTATTGAGGAGGTACAAGGGACAATGGCTGAAAAAATTGTAATTGGTTTAACAGGGAATATCGCGACCGGAAAGAGTATTGTAATGCGGATGCTGCAAGAATTGGGAGCAACATCGATCGATGCGGACAAACTGGTTCATCATTTGATGAAAAAAGGAGGGCCGGTTTATCAAGCCATTGTAGAAGAATTTGGTAAGTACGTTTTGGACGAAAAGGATCAGATTAGCCGGCCGCGGCTGGGCAAAATTGTGTTTAGCCAACCCAATGCCATGGCTCGACTGGAAACGCTAACCCATCCAAGCGTTCTCAAAGAAATAAAAAGGCTTGTTGCCGAGCTAAAAGCGCCGGTTGTTGTGGTTGAAGCCATCAAGCTGTTTGAGTCGGGCCTGGCCGATGAATGCCAGTCGGTCTGGGTGGTAGCCGCTCCGCCGGAGATGCAGCTACAGCGTTTGGTTGAACGCCGAAAGATGACGTCGGATATGGCGAAACAGCGCATTAGAGCGCAGGGCAGTCAAAAAGAAAAAGTTTTAAAGGCAGATGTTGTCATCGACAACAGTGGCCCGTTGGTAAAAACTTGGCAGATTGAAAAAAAACATTACACTGATCTGGTTAACGCCAATCAAACTGTCCAAGCGGCACCGGAACCGGCTCCTGTTGAAGCCGCTCCGGCAGCCAGTTCCGGCGAAACAGACAATCGTATTATACGACGGGCCAAACGCTACGATTTGGGCGGTATGTCTGAGTTAATAG
>JAGRBY010000570.1 GCA_020433835.1 Anaerolineae bacterium
CTCATACCTGCTGAGAACTGATCATATACCTGTCGAAAATAATCGTAGCACAGCATGTTAAACTCTTCTTCGCTGAGAGCATTTTGCAGTAGCTTGCGGATGGCCGCGGAGTTATAGGTCATTTTTTTCACCCGTTTGTGGCAAATAAGTTGGTTTTTATCTTTCTTTATTCTACCATATTTGCCGTTTTCCTGCATCGTCAATAGGCAAAGTCATCTATCCTTTGCCAGGATTTGTAGGTAAACTGTTTTGCTTCCGCATGCCATTGTTATATTGTGTTTAGTTTGAAACCGAAACTTTAATCCAAGCGTGGCGTAGGGGCAAGGCAACTCGAAAAGATAGTGGTTGAGCAAAGTAGCCTCAATCCGAGTTGCCTCGCCCCTACCAGTCGTCACTTATCTTTGAGACGCAGTTGAAAGGCAATCGCCGCGCTAAGATGCGCTCCCAGCAGTACGACCACACTACTCAAATAAAGCCACAGCATCAGCGCTACCACCGCTCCTAGCGAGCCGTAAATAACCTGATAACGCGCCAGCCCGCTGGTTAAATACCATCGAAAGCCGCTTGTTACCATCTCAAATCCGAAAACCGAAACCGTCGCTCCCCCGATTGCCTCACGCCATCGAACTTTGGTGTTTGGCACCCAACGGTATAAGTTGAGAAAAGCAATGAGCAAAAAGAAGCTGGGGATAAAGCGCGATAGAATACCCCAGGCGTATGTGTCGTAGATATTGAGTGTACCAAAAATGGGGATTTCAAGCAGTGGCAGCAAACTTAGCACCGTTGTAAAAATAATCCACAGGATAAACAGAAGGGCTAAAATGAGCACTATGCCCAGCGCCAGTAGCCGCCCTTGTACAAAGTTACGCTGTTCAGCCGAATGCCAGGCCCGGTTGATGTTGGTGGTCAAAACCGTAAAGACGCCCGAAGCTGCCCATAGCAGACCAATAAGACTGACAATTTGCACGGCTCCTTGCAGTTCCAAAGCCCGTTCGATATTTTGGTTTACCAAATCGCCGGCAGTCGGCAAAAAATCGTTAACAAACTGAAGAACTTGATGTTGGATTGAAATATCTTTTAAGATGGAACTTGCCACGGATATGATAAAGAGAACCGTTGGAAAGAGCGAAAACAACGCGTAGTAGGCTACACTTGACGCCGACTCCGCCGCATTCGATTCGCCAAAGCTTTGAAACGTACGCCTAATAATGCTGGGGATGCGAAATGTGTGGTCATCAACAAAATGATAAATTTCTATGGTTCGAGTCTTTAATTCCCTGATCACAATCTCTCTCCATCTCTATTTTTGAAGAGTGACTCCTCCCCTCACCCTTTTTCATAAGGGTAAAGGGTACTACCACGTTAGCGATAATGTACATAAAAACTATATCGACAATGTATTCCTATTCAATCGGTAACGATCTCGATGTGTTAAGAATTCTACGCTACGTGATTGATATATACAAACATTCGTCTAGCTAGCACAGAAACATAACCTTTTTCTTTGCATCAGAACTTACGCAAATTCTCGATTTTGTAGCGTAAATTGCCAATTTGCGCCACGCGTATGCCCACGCTTCGGAACAATTTAGCAAATTGTTCTACACTCTGCGTACGTCCTGTCCATAAAATTAAAGATTAACTGTTAAACTCTGGCTGCTTTCTGGTATAATAAGAAGACATAACATGCTTAGGTTTACAAAAGTTGGGTAACCGTCACAGGGTGTCGATCATCGTGTAACGGTTACCTTTTAGACTCCGTAAGTTCTGATGCGTAATGGCCGACCTATAGCGTCGAAGAGCGAGGCATTTCATGCAACAAACAAAACCTACTCGTCCCCCCACCAAAAGCGCGTTGGATCGCTTGTTAGAACAACCTCTTCTGGCGGCCATCTTGCTGGTAGTTTTTGCTATTTTGCTGTTGTTGGTTTGTGGGTTGGCCTACCTTTTAACGGGGCGCGGTTCGTTCGGTACCACTCCACTAACGCCCACTCAAAATGTCGGCTTTGCCACCCCAACAGCTCAGAGTGGCTCGGCTACTCCTCCCACCTCCGGTTCGGCTTCTATCGCCCTGTTGCCGGTTCATGGCAGCAGTGGAACGTTAATTACCATCACCGGCCGCGATTGGTCGCCTGGCGATTCGGTCAGCGTTCAGGTTGATGATCCAACCGGAGCGCAAGGGCTGGTGCCTCTGGTAACCAATGCTCCGGTTGCCGGTAACGGTACCTTTATCGCCTCGTTTCTCCTGCCGGCCGATACCGGCTGGGCCAATTTGACCACCGTTCAAATCACCGCCCAGTCGACCACCACGGCCCTACGCACCTCGGCTGAGTTTAGTATCGTCGATACCGGTAGCCAGACACCCACAGTTACCCCTACCCCGGCCCCGCCTTCGGCAGGCGATGACGATGGCGATACCATCATTGTAACCCCAACCACCATCATTATTCCTTCCATCGGCGATTGGCAGGCCGAATATTACAGTAACACCACCCTCACCGGCGCGCCGGCGGTGGTTCGGAATGAGGCCGGTATCGATTTTACCTGGGACAGCACCGGCCGGCCCTCGCCCGACCTGCCCGCAGCCGGTTTCTCGGCGCGTTGGCTGCGCACGTATGAGTTGGAGGCAGGTCTGTACATTTTTAATATGCGAGCCGATGACGGCGTTCGGCTGTGGATTAACAATGATTTGATTATTGATGAATGGTTTGCCAGTCCGCCCCGCCAGATCAGCGCCGATTATTTTATCCGCTTTAATGGCATTCACGAGGTGCGGATTGAATATGCCAACTATACGCCCACCGGCACAATCCGCTTCTGGCTGGAAAAAGTGGGCGGCGTACCACCGCCGGTGCCCGGCCCGCCTTACAACAGTTGGCGCGGAGCCTACTGGCCCAACGTTAACCTGTTCGGCGAGCCGCTGCTGGTGCGCAATGATCCCAGCATTAACTTCGATTGGGGCAGCAGTGCTCCGGCACCCGGCTTACCCAATAATAATTTTTCGGCCCGCTGGGATCGCATTATCGACTTTGAACCGGACAGCTACCGCTTTACGCTCGTGGTCGATGATGGGGCGCGGCTGTGGATTGATGATGCGTTGATTATCGACGAGTGGCGCGATGGCACCCGGCGCGAGGTCTCACGCGATTACGCCCTGAGCGGCGGGGCGCATACGGTTCGAGTAGAATATTACGATCGCAGCGGCGATGCCGTGATCGAATTTCGGTGGAACAAGAGCGCGGCCACAACGCCCACTGCCACCACCTCGCCTTCGTATCCGGAATGGAAGGGAGAATACTGGTCGAACGCCGATTTGGTGGGTGATGTCGCCCTAACCCGTAACGATCCGGTCATCAACTTTAACTGGGGTTTCAGTTCGCCCGACTCGGCTCTGCCCGCCGACAATTTCTCGACGCGTTGGAGCCGGATGGTCAACTTCTCGCCCGGTCTCTACCGCTTCACCACTGAGTTTGACGATGGGCTTCGTTTTTACGTGGATGGCAGTTTGGTCTTAAATGAATGGTCCGATGCCACCAGCTTGCGCAATCGCACTATCGATCTTAGCCTCAATGGCTCGCGACAGTTGGTGGTAGAATATTACGAGCGCACCGGCAGTGCCCAAGTTCGCTTTAACTGGGAACTCATCCCTCCCACCGCAACCGCCACAAACACCGCAACGCCGACCGGCACCACCACATCGACACCAACGGGGACTACCACTGCCACGCCCACCCTGACCGTAACCCATACGCCGACGAATACGGCTACCCACACGCCCACAGCCACTTTGGTCGCCACCGGCACCGTTACCTCAACCGCGACAATTACCCCATAGGTCGGGCTTGTTTCAATGAGCGAATAACAAAAATCCCTCAGCTTATTTCAATGGGAAGCTGAGGGATTTTTGTTATTCAGGCTATTTTTGCCACCGTTTTTGCAAATTGTCAGGCCGAATCATCTGTTCTCCGAAACCAGAACCAACCCGACCGCCAAGGGGCTTGATCGCCAACCTGGGTTTGGCCGTATTCAACCCGTTCCAGGGTAAAGCCCTCTGCGAAAATGGCGCGTAGATCCGCTTCGTCCAGCCAGCGTCGAGCCTCGGGGTCGGGTTCGGCATCATTCAGGTGGGCAAAGAGCAGATAATAGGCTCCCGGTTTGAGCAAGCGAACCAACCCCCGGTGATATTCGCGCAGTTCGTCCGGCTCAAAGCTGTGAGCGCAGCCTACATCGAGCGCGAAGTCACACGGCTCGGTCAGATAATCAAGCCGATTGACCTCGCTTTGATGAAAGTGAATGTTGTCGGCCACTCCGGCTTGCTCCGCTCTGGCAGTCGCTCCGGTAATAGCCTGGGCAATAAAATCGATAGCCTCCACCTGCCAACCCAGGCGGGCCATGTACAAAGCGGCTCGGCCCAGACCACAGCCCAGATCGAGCGCTCGGCCTATCGGCAGCGTCGGGACGAACGCTATCACCTCGGGCGGTGGATCGGGTTGATCCCACGGCACCGATCCGCTTTGGTAGAATTCAAACAAACGATCATAATGCGTCATAATATTCTCCTTCAAGACTTACGCCGTGCTAAAGGTGACAGTCACTTGGATGCCTTAGATCGACCTATTTGGGCTAATCCAACGCTGATTTATGACCAATAAGTGACTGTCACCTGACTTTTGCGTAAGTGCTATCCTTACTGGTCGATGTATTTAGGCCAGCACCACCAATCCTTCGGGAATAGCTTCAATAAAAAGTTGAATGTATTCGGGCGACAGCAGACCGGCTTGTAGTTCGGTGTATGCCCCGGATAAGATGGTCAAGTGATGCGTTTTTTGAGG
>JAGRBY010000571.1 GCA_020433835.1 Anaerolineae bacterium
TGCGGATGCCGACGGCAACGAAGTCACGTCGCCGGTCGAATACGAAACGCTCTGTCTGTTGGGCACCAACTGCGGCCTGGAAGATCCGGACCACCTGGCGGCGATGAATCATATCGCCAACGACCTCGGCATCGACACCATTGAGACCGGCGCGATGCTGGCGGTGTTGATGGAGGCCGGGCTGGCTGAATTTGGCGACGTCGGCTTTATGACCGAAGCGCTCAAGCATATTCGGCTCGGCAGCGAAACCGGCCGGCTTTACGCTCAGGGTACCGCCCGCGTTGGCGAGCATTTTCAGGTGCAGCGCGTGCCGGTCATCAAAAAACAGGCCATCAGCGCCTACGACCCCCGTGTCATCGAGGTTACGGGTATCACGATGATGGTTACGGCTCAGGGTGCCGACCACACCGCCGGGAACTTGCCCAAGATGGAAACCGCCGGCAAAAGTTTAGCCGAGTTGATGGACGCCAGTCTATCGGTGCAGCTCACCAACGCGGCCATCGATTCTTTGGGCATGTGCGTCTTCGGCAACAGCGTCACCAAGCCTAACCTCGATTTTATTATGACCGCCATCAACAGCGCTCACGGCACCGCACTGACCGCCGACTTTTTCGAGCAAATTGGCCGCGACACCCTGCTGCTAGAGCGCGAGTTCAACCGCCGGGCCGGTTTCGACGTGGCTGACGATGAACTACCCGACTTTTTCTACACCGAACCTCTCTATCCCAAAAATCGCACTGCCCGCTTCCACGCGCCCGATGTTCATCCAATTTATGACCAGTTGCGCAGTGATTTGGAGGATGTGGCGGGGTATTAAAAACCGCTTTTCCACATGCAATAAGGCTGACCTTTTTCCTTACTTGGTCGGCTTCCACAGGACGAGGCTTGTACGGTTCGATGACAACGCCCGCTGGCGAAAGCCTCGTCCTCATGTCATTTCGACGTGCTTGCGAGAAGAAATCCCCCAGAACGTTCTTTTGCAAACGCTATTTCGGGGGATTTCTCGCTCCTTCGTCGCCGGAAATGACATGAAACAGCGTGAGGTTTCAAATAGACCCACTTACCCACCTATTGATCACCCGCAAAGTCATCGGCACCCAACCGACCGTTGTTATCGCCGGTTTGGCTGCCGATACGCCTTTTTATGTGACCTATCCGGCCTGGGTTGCTAAGCAAGGCCAGTTTGCAACTGCCTTTCAAAGCAATGAATGGCCTGAACCTCCACCGTGGATGAAAACACTGCACCACCTTTGCCACAGCCTCCCGGTGCTGCTGGCCGTAACCCTCGTGATTAAATTCGTCACCGGCAAATGGCCGCTCGCTGCCTTGGCCTGGGGGCTGCACATTGTGATCGACATCCCGACCCATTCCCGTCGAACTTGGGCACCGCAGTTCCTCTGGCCGCTGTCATCCATCACCGTCGATGGTGTATCGTGGACGGATGTGGCCATTCCGGCTATCAATCGCGCCATTGATGTGATTTCTGTATGACGATTTGCCCCCAGTTCTTCAAAGCGCTGACTAAATTCGGCTACGACGGCCTCGTTTTCAAACAGAACGGGGCAGCGCTAGTGTAACAGAAGCTCCACTACAGCAACAAGAATAAAAATCACTGTAGGACAAACTTAAGTTTGTCCTACAGTGATTTTTATGAATGACCATTGGGGAAGGCCCAACGCCTGATTATGGTCATCAGACTGTCCTCACTTTAGCCAAGTCATCAATCTTGCCAATTCGGCACATCTATTTGAGTTTATCGGAAATAAGCCCACGCTATACAAATAATCATAGGATTGTCCTGATCCTATGACAAAACTGCTCAAATTATGGGACAGACAAACCCTTTTAACTTTGTTACCATAGTTGTGAACAGAGTTGATCGCACTCAACTTGAAGGAGAGCAAATCATGAATATAGAAATGAATAAACTGGACATTAGCGTAAAACGCGTCAGCCTTGTGGGGCGGCTAGATTGGAATGGAACCAGCCAGGTAGCCAATACATTTACTATCTTGGTCGCCGCCGAAAAAACCGCTGTATTGGTTGATATGTCCGGGGTTGATTTTATAGCCTCTATTGGCATACGCATATTGGTGATGGAAGCCAGAGCTGTAGCCAGACGCGGTGGGAAAATGGGTCTGTTGCAGCCGAGACCGCTGGTTGAAGAATCGCTTCGAACAGCAGGAATTGACCTGCTCATTCCCATTTATAGCGATGCAGACACGGCATACACCACCCTACTGGCTAAGATTAAGCCATATCCTAAAGCTCTAGAAGCAGCATAACAACTTGCGTTTAATAAAGAAAGGAACACTCATGAAAAACATGACGGCAAAAATCTTGTTCATTCTACTCACCGCTTTATCGCTGATGGGTTGTGGCGCATCAACGACCGCCCTGTCACCCGAAGACGCATCGGCCGATGACTCAGCCGGTACAGCGGCTTCTGCCGATACCACCCTAACGTTCGTAACTTCAGCAGGGACGCGATCATTCACGCTAGACTACCTTAAAGCGGCTATACCGACAGCTACGCTCACCGTCGAAGATCCGGTCTACGACCGACCCAAAACGTATGAAGGGTTCTGGCTAACCGATCTGCTGAACCACGCCAAGCTCTTAGATGGCGACGGCGACATGCTCCTCTTTCGCGCCGCCGACGGCTATGAAACTCGCCTTGACCGGGAGCAGTTGCAGCAAGGAACGGCCAAAGGATTGGTTGCTTTTCGCGATGTGGAAGCCGAGAACGGCTGGGAAACATTTAAGCACGGCAAGACCGAAATGGTTCCGGCACCTTACTATCTGGTCTGGGCCGCCGATGAAGAAGGTACAGCCGAGTCATTCTCGTGGGAAGCGTGGCCCTGGCCCTATCAACTAACCCACATCGAGATGATCGACTTTGCCACTACCTACGACCGTCTGTATCCCCCGGAAATTAAAGAGACCACCACGGCTCACGAAGGCTTCAAGCTTTTCACCGAGACCTGTCTCAAGTGCCACTCGATCAATTTGCAGGGCGGTGTCGAAGGCCCTGAACTTAATATTCCGCAAAACATCACCGAATATCGCGACCAGGAAACCCTGAAGGCTTTTATCAAAGACTCCACCAGCTTCCGCGCCGGTAGCAAAATGCCGCCGATGGGGCAGAAGCTAACGGATGAAGAGATTGACACCATTTTAACCTACATTGCCTGGATGGCTGACTATAAACAGCAGGTTGATTAGTCGCCTGATATAAATCTGTTGACGAAAGAATAGATAAGGAGAACCCTATGTTAACCAAAAACAAAACGAAAAACCAACCCATGTGGAAAGCGATTGTGAACGGCCTCAGCCTACTGCTGGCGGTAACGGCCCTGTTTAGCCTGTTGACCGGCCCCGTTCTGGCCCAGCAAGAACTGGTCGATAGCGACAGCGACGGCATTGCCGATACCGTCGATAACTGCCTAACCATCGCCAACCCTGGCCAGGAAGACCTCTATGGCACCCGTGCGGGCGACGCCTGCGAAGATTTAGACGGAGACGGCATCCTCGACGTAGCCGAAGCCGACTTCTGCCTCTCTCTTGACGGTGAGTTGCTCATCAGCAAGGGGACAGCCACCTGCCTTACCAACGCCACGACCGGGCAAGAGCCGAACGTAGCGGTTGCCAACGGCCATAACGCCTCTGCCCAGGCCGGTTTTGGCCATAACAACAAGGCCACCGCCATTGGTGATAACACCTTTACCAACGCCGCCTTTGGCCACAACAATAGCGCCACCGCCACCGGCAACGATGCCAAGGCCGAGGCCTTACTGGGTCACAACAACAGCGCCATAGCTACCGGCAATAGTGCCGAAGCCCTGGCCCGTGATGGTGAAAATAACAGCGCTTTAGCCGACGGCCTCAAGGCCCTGGCCGAAGCCATTAACGGCAACGACAACAGCGCCATCGCTACCGGTGCTGATACCATTGCCCGAACCGGCTTTGGCCACAACAACAGCGCCACCGCCACCGATGCTTCTGCCCAGGCCGAGGCCACCTTTGGCAATAATAACAGTGCCACCGCCACCGATGGCGAAGTCTATGCCTGTGCCGGCTTCTTCGACAGCAACGAAACGGTTGTTAACGAAGACCGCTGCAACTAAACCCTTATAATAGCCTAACCGATAAAAAGCCTCTGACAACGCTTGTCAGAGGCTTTTTACGTTTTTAGGACTTACGCAAAAGTCAGGTAACAGTCACTTATTGGTCATAAATCAGCCTTGGCTTAGTGACTGTCACCTTTGGTTGTATAACTATCCCTACAGTTGTCCTAATCGCATGACAAAACTGTACAAAACGTGGGACAGACACACCGCTTTATCTTTGTTACAATAGACAACATCAAATGATGAAACAATAAATTCTATTTCCACAGTGTTATAACAGCGCTTGCAAAACATCAACAGCTTACGTCAGAGCGCTTGAAAGGACTCAGTAATCATGCTTCGGTTTTTTGCTAAACATCACAACAAAATTCAGTTTTTTGGTTACGAAGTTGCCAATTTAGTATTGGTAGCCCACCAACTTTGGTTCTCTGATGGGCCGGGCTATGGCCTCAATGCCGAGACTATGGCGGCGCTGTCCTTGCTGATTGGCTCGATCTTCATCTGGCGTTTTGACCCCAAACTGCGCCCCCACCTGCTGTTTTACGGTGGCATAGCTTTAACGTGTGGCGGTGCTTTTCTGGCGGCAGCGGGCTACCTCTGGACCGGCTGGTCGGTGGTCTTGGCTTCGCTGGAAACGGCTCGCGGCGGGCGATTTATGCTCAATAGCTGGCTCGAAGAACAACACGCTATGTCTAAAGC
>JAGRBY010000572.1 GCA_020433835.1 Anaerolineae bacterium
TTGAGGCAAAGATGGATCAATATAGTAGAGCTAAACTTTCTCCACCCTCCCAACCGCCGGGTTTTGAAACTTAACCCGGCTTTTTTGTCGGTTAACGCCCCTCGATTGAACTATCTCTAACAATATAACAATCGATTCTTTGTGTCGAAAGTCTATATGACTTTAGCGATGCGTTTGAAAAATATGCCCGTGCTAAGGCTGAGGAAAACAGCGTTGGCTCAAATAAGCCCGGCCAGCACCAGCGCGGTGTAGACCAAGAAGAGCGAGAGGATGATATTGATGATCGCTTTGAGGCGGGGGTTGTGCAGGTAGTTTTTGATCGCTGTGCCGAATAAGGCCCAGGTTGAGGTGGCGCAAAAAGCTGTGGCTGATAGAAGAGTCACGGCCACAATTACCCATACAACATTGCCCGTAATCGGTGTCAAGAAGGTGGAGAAGAGAGTCAGGGCGTAGACCATCAGCTTGGGGTTTAAAAGCTGCAACATCAGGCCATGGCCGAAGCCCATCGGCTTGATATTGTCGGCGGTGAAGGTGTAGCCGGCTTTGAGGATGGCCCAGGCCAGGTAGAGAATGTAGGCTGCGCCGACATAGCGCAATATCGGCTCCAGCGCAGGGAGCGTATGCAGCAGCAGCGAGGAGATCCAGCCGCTGATGAGCATCATCACAAACACCCCCACGGCCAGCCCCACTTGATAGGCTAATGTATTTTTGTATCCATGCAGCACGCCGAGCGATGCGGTTGAGATATTGCTCGGGCCGGGGGTGAAGGTGGAAATTAGAACGAATGAGATTAAGGGAAAGAGTTGAATTGCGGTCATTGTAACTCCTTGGAATTATGAAGGATGCATTATGAATTATGAATGGCGGGTTAGGGTCGAGTTACCCTCTATTATTTTAGCGACAGGCTAAGGCTAAGGCGGAGGCTAAGCACAAAAAACTCTGCTTGAGCCATCTGCACTTGATAAAACGGGTGATTTTTCTTAGCCTTAGCCTCTGCCTTAGCCGGGTGTACCGGGTTACTGAACGGATAGACCCTATATTTTTGCCAAACCATGTCAAAAGTACGGCAGCATAAAGTAAGCCGGGAGTGGTTTTACCCCTAATCCCTACTACCTACCCCTTACCCCCCGGTTTTACCCATTCCGGTGACGCTGTAAGCCGGTGGTTATCGAAGCTGATGGGCGTATTGGCCGGGTGTAACGCCGATAATTTGTTTAAAGCGGTTGGTCAGGTGGCTTTGGCTGCTGTAGCCAACCTCAAACGCGACTTCGGCCATGGATTTGCCGGACTTGATGAGGCGTTGGGCGTGGTTGATGCGCACGCTGTCTTGGTAGGTGTGGGGCGGCATGCCGACTTCGGCGCGGAAGACACGCAGTAGATAGTAGGGGCTAAGGGCAACGTGGTCGGCCAGTTGGGTGAGATTGACGCCCTGGTCATAATGGGTGTCGATATAGCGCCGGGCTTGCCGCACCGCCTTGCGCTCGTGGCCCAGAGGTTGTTCGGTATAGCGGACATCGGCATAATGCTTGATGAGTTGGGCCAAGGTCCAGACAAAACGGGACTCGGCCTCAAGTGGGTTTGATTTTTGTTCCAATGCGTGGTGCATCGCTAAAATATTCTTGATCGTCCAGGGGTGATCGATACGAACCTCGGCGAAAAAGGGCAGCGCTTGCCGCCGACCCGTTAGCTCGAAGGCGGCCTGCTGCATGTGGGCGATGGTTGGGTATAGGCAGACCATTTCGAAGCCGTTTGCATCGGCGGCCTCGCCGGTATGGACGACATCGGGATTGATCACAATCAGCCCATCGGCCGGGGTGAAATGTTTTGTGCCTTTGTGGGTAAAGGATTGTAGCCCGCGCTTAATAAGACAGATCACGTAATATTCATGGCTATGGCGCGGAAAGGCATGCTCGATGTAAAAAGCACGCATGATGCGTACATCAAACTGCGGGTTATGCCACGTTTTTGTCCATTCTTCGGCGTGCATGAAACGGCTCGTATCTTCTTCATTGTTAGGCTTAATTGTAGGTATTTTAGTCACCTTTATCCTCGATTTGCCTATTTTACCACAGTCGAAGCGGGGCTGTCTTACAGAATATTGCTCTGGTAGTAACTTTGTGCTGTATTAGGAGGCTAATGTAGCCTATATAAACGGGCGGCTCTGGGAAAAAGGATTGATGGCTTGAATGTGAAAGTATATGTTATAATGAAAATATTCTAAAAGGGCGTATCCTACTACGGAGCCTAGCACACAATGAGCAACTTGGACAGAACAAAAGTACAACCGGATGATGAGTTAACTGAACTACGCCAACGCGTCGCCGAATTAGAAGCCTTAAAGTTAAAATATAAGCATACCGAAACAGAACTGGTACAACGAAATCAGCAACTGTTGACGGTTCAAGCCGCCGTAGCCGCCATCAGTTCGAGTTTAGATCTTGGTGCCGTTTTGGAAACCGTAAGCCGAGAGATGATTGATCTGTTGGATGTTACCGGGTGTGTTATCTATGGATGGGACGCGGCAGCCAATACCATTACAATCATCTTTGAAGTGGGTCCCGAGGAATGGGAACAGGATGCCTACATCGGCAATGTTTATCCGTTAGCTGATTTTCCGTTGACAAAACAGATACTTGTTGAGCGTGAAGCGCGGCATCTCACCATCGATCAGCCGCATCTCGATCCGGCCGAATGCATCTACATGCAAAAATTCGACTTAAAAACATTGCTAATGCTGCCGATGATCTTCCATGAGCAGGTGATAGGTTTATTGGAAATTGTGGATGAGCGAGCAATCCGCACCTTCGCAGAGCAGGAAATTACCCTGGCTCAACTGCTGGCTAATCAAGCAGCCAGCGCTATAGAAAATGCCAAACTCTACGCCGCCGAACAGAAAGCCCGTCGCATTGCTGAAACGCTGCAAGCCGCCAACCAGGCCCTGACGCAGTCGCTCGATTTGGTTACGATTCTGGAGACAATCCTGACGTATATGGGCCAACTCGTTCCCTACGATACCGGGAACGTGATGTTGGTTGAGGCCGACAACCAAATTGTTATCCAGGCCATACGAGGCTATGAAAATTGGACCGATCCCGAGCAGTTTCGCCAGATCACGTTTGATGCCCGCACCACACCCAGCATTTACACCATTTTAGCCACCCGCCGAAGCTTTGTTATACCGGACGCGCATACATTCCCCGGCTGGCAAATGCGACCAGGAAGTGAATACATTCGTAACTGGATGGGCGTGCCTTTGGTCGCCGGTGAACAGATCATCGGTCTGTACTCGATGGATAAGGCCCAACCCCATTTCTTCACCGCTGAGCATTTGCAGTTAGCCGAAGCTTTGGCCCCGCAAGCAGCTATCGCCATTCAACACGCGCAACTCTTTGCCGATGCCCAACGCCGTCTGCGCGAGCTCACGTTGTTGGTCGACGCCAGTAGTGCTGTATCGGTGGCGATGGATGTGGAAACCGTGCTGCAGATTATTGCTCAACGGGTGACAACGGCCATGGCCACACAGGAATGTTCCATATCCATTTGGGACAAAGAACAGGATACGGTTGTAACGCTATTAGACTATTCTGACATAGAATGGGCCGATTTACCGGGCAGGTCATATCCTTTGTGCGATTATCCCCTTACTCGCCAAGTGCTTACACAAAATCAACCGCTGCTTATTCATCACAGCAACCCAACCGTCGATCCGGCAGAGAAAGCTTTACTGGAAGAATGGGAAGTAAATTCCTTACTCATGATACCTCTGGTTGTGCGTGATCAGGTCATCGGCTTATTAGAGCTGATGTCTGTTGCCGAACGCACCTATACCCCCATTGAAATAGGTTTGTGCCAGACGCTCGCCAACCAAATGGCGGCATCGTTGGAGAATGCCCGCTTATTGGAGCAGGTGCAGCGCTATGCCAACGAATTAGAACAACGCGTAGCCGAGCGGACAGCCGAACTCACCAAAACCAACACCGAACTGCACATTGAAATTGTCGAACGTCAACAGGCGGAAGAAAAACTGATTATCGCTCGTGATCAGGCTCTGGCGGCCAGTCGCTTTAAGACCGAACTGGTAGCGAAAGTGAGCCACGAACTCCGCACGCCGTTAAGTGCTATTATGGGGCTAACCGAGTTGTTGCGCATGGGCGTGTATGGTCCGGTTACAGAAAAGCAAGAAGAAACAACCACCAAAATTCTGGAAAGTTCTTTCTTTTTAACCGATCTGGTTGATCGCCTGTTAAGTCACGCCAAACTGGATGCCGGGCGTTTTGCGTTAAAGCAAGAAACTTTTGCACCGGCAGATGTTGTGGAAAAAGTTCAATCGAAGATGAGTGTTTTGGCTGAAAATAAGGAACTGAAGTTTGTTGCTGTTGTTGACAGCGATGTTCCGAAAACCGTTATCGGTGATCCGCACCAAATACAGCAAATTTTGGTGAATTTGGTCAGCAACGCTATCAAATTTACAAAGCATGGCACGGTCGCTATTCGCTGTTCCTGCCCCGACCCGGACCATTGGGCGCTGCATGTGATGGATACCGGTCCCGGCATTCCGGCCGAAGCCCATAAGTACATATTTGAGCCTTTCCGGCAGGTAGACGGTTCAATTACCCGAGAACATGGGGGAACCGGATTGGGCCTCTCTATCGTTCAACAGTTGACCATTTTGATGGGAGGTAACATTCGTTTGGAAAGCCATGTTGGCCGAGGTAGTACGTTTACGGTTGTGCTGCCGTTCACTTTGAAACCAGGAGATATTCAATGAGTCTTCCCTTGGCGCTTATTGTTGATGATGAACCGATGCTGGCCGAG
>JAGRBY010000573.1 GCA_020433835.1 Anaerolineae bacterium
CAATTAGTCGCGGCTATGGGCGAGCTGAAGCGATACGAGCCAGATTTCTCGCACTTAGCATGGCAAGATGCGTACGAAAGATACAAACAATTATGAAATTTCAACGATTGCGCCCACGTGAACAAAGTTTTTGGTATGGCGTGGATGGATAACCGTGTTAGGCTATTCCCCTCCATGGATGGCAGCACATAACACGTATCCAATTGTGGCAGCACCACAATGCAGCATTCGTTTTAATTAAACTTGCATCAAAGGAGACGCAGTTTATGAAATAAATATGTATTACAACGATGTTTCACAAACTTCTTTTATTAACCATTTAGCAGTAGACCTTGTGGCTAAAAAATTTCAATCAACAGCCGCAAAACTATCAATTTAGAAAAAACCAAAGGGAGTTTTCAAAGATGAGAAGATATTTCATATCATTAGTAACATTTATTGTCATTAGCCTTATGTTTTTAACCGCCTGCGGCGCGGCTTCCACTCCGGCACCTGCTGAAAAGCCGGCCGAAGAACCTGCCGCCGATACCGCCGCAGAAACTGATGGAGACACGTATATTGCCGTTATCTCAAAAGGGTTTCAGCACCAGTTTTGGCAGGCTGTTAATAAGGGAGCAGACCAAGCGGCAGAAGATCTTGGTGTGACCATTACGTTCGAAGGTCCTGAGTCTGAAGCGCAAGTGGATAAGCAAGTGGAGATGGTTCAGGCCGCCTTAGACAAAAACCCCGACGCCTTGTGCCTGGCCGCGCTTGATACGCAAGCATTGCTGCCCTTGCTGGAACGGGCTAAAGAAAGCAACATCCCTGTCGTTGGGTTTGACTCAGGCGTTGATAGCGATATTCCGGTTTCAACCGCTGCCACAGACAACGTTGCCGCCGCAGCCTACGCAGCTGACAAAATGGCCGAACTTATTGGCGAAGAAGGTCAAGTTGCCGTCATCGTTCACGACCAAACCAGCCTTACCGGTATTGACCGCCGCGACGGATTTGTTAACCGCATCAAAGAAGCCTACCCTAATATTGAAATCGTCGATATTCAGTATGGCGGTGGCGACCATTTGAAATCAACCGACTTGGCCAAAGCCATTATGGAAGCCCACCCCGATCTGAAAGGTTTCTTCGGGGCTAATGAAGGCTCAGCTATTGGGGTTTTGAATGCCGTTACCGAAACAGGCCGCGAAGGCGAAATCGTCGTCATCGGCTACGACTCCGGATTACAGCAAATACAAGCCATTGAAGCAGGCACAGAAGCCGGGGCTATTACCCAGAATCCCATCGGTATCGGCTACAAATGTGTTGAAGCTGCCGTAAAAGCCATCAAAGGCGAAGAACTGCCGAAAACCATTGATACCGGCTTTGAATGGTACGACTCATCGAACATCAAAGATGAGAACATTGCCGCCCTACTGTACGAGTAATACAAACGCTTAACTCATTAATCACCATTTCACGTATAAACAAAAGTAGGTAGGTCGGAGAGCAGCCACCAGAACTCCAACAAAAGTGTAATATCCTCAGTTCGAAAAAAGGTGACAGTCACTTTAACGGAAAAGTGACTGTCACCTACAAATCAACTTAGGTTAATGCGGTTTCTGGTGGCTGGCTCTTCATCACTGCCTCAACGTTGAGGAAATCCTATGGATAATGTTCTGGTAAAAATGGAAGGAATTGAAAAGTGGTTTCCCGGCGTCCATGCGCTCAATAATTGTCGTTTTGAGCTAAGGGCAGGTGAAGTCCACGCCTTAATTGGTGAGAATGGAGCCGGAAAATCAACTTTAATGAAAATTCTTTCCGGCATCTATGACAAAGATGAAGGTACTATACTCTATAAAGGGAAAGAGGTAACCATCCCTGGCCCGCTTGCCGCGCAAAAACTGGGCATCAGCATTATCCATCAAGAACTTAATTTGATGCCGCACCTGACCATCGCCGAAAACATTTTTATTGGCCGGGAACCACGCACAGGCTTCAATTTGTTGCCTGACGACAAGCAAATCAACAAGCAAACGCAAGTCGTATTGGATCGCATGCGTCTCAAATTAAACCCGCGCACCAAAGTGGGTAATTTGTCGGTGGCCCAACAACAGATGGTCGAAATAGCCAAATCACTCTCGTTCAACGCCAATGTGCTCATCATGGATGAACCCACTGCGGCCTTAACCGAGGCAGAGATTGAAGAACTGTTCAAGTTTGTCAACGAATTACGGGAAAACGGCGTCGGCATCGTCTATATTTCGCATCGGTTGGAAGAGTTAAAGCAAATTTCTGATCGCATAACCGTCATGCGCGACGGTTGCTATGTTGACACCTTAAATACCCAAGAAGCCACCATCGACCAAATTATTAGCTTGATGGTGGGTCGCACAATTTATGAAAGCGCCCCCGAAGTCCCCGAAACCCAGAGCACGGAAAATGTGCTTGAAGTTAAAAATCTCAATCGCGGTACCAGTTTAAAGGATATTAATTTCACCCTCAAAAAAGGTGAGATCCTTGGTTTTGCCGGGCTGATGGGTGCCGGACGAACCGAAGTTGCCAGGGCCATATTTGGCGCCGACGCCATCGACTCAGGCGAGATTTACATCAACAGCAAGCCGGTTCGAATCAGCAGCCCCAAAGATGCCGTTGCCCATGGTATCGGCTATCTTTCAGAAGATCGCAAACGATACGGCTTGGCCGTAAACAGTGATGTTGAAACCAATATTGTCTTGGCCTCATTTAGCAAATTCTTTCGTATGATTGGCTGGATAGACACCAAAGCAACCAAAGAAGCGGCTCTTCATCACAAACAAAGCCTTAATATTAAAACCCCGACCATCCAGCAAAAAGTCAAAAATTTATCCGGAGGAAATCAGCAAAAAGTTGTCATCGGCAAATGGCTAACGGCTGATACCGATATTTTAATTTTTGATGAACCGACACGGGGTATTGATGTCGGTGCCAAAAGCGAAATCTACAAGCTGCTCAACGAACTCACGCAGCAAGGCAAATCAATCATTATGATATCTTCCGAACTGCCCGAGATATTGCGCATGAGCCACCGGGTTGTGGTTATGTGCGAAGGGCGTATTACGGGAGAACTCCCCATTGCCGAAGCAACCCAAGAAAAAATCATGAAATTTGCAACGCAACGTGAAGAACAAAACGTGCAGCTTGCTACCAACGGAGAAATTTAAATGGCAAACACAGAAAGTTCGTCTCTCAATCCTCCCGCTGTCGGAGGTGGGTCCTGGTTAAAAGGCGATGCGGCCCAAAAAATTCTGGCGTTTACGGGCCTCATTATTATGATCGTTGTCTTTTCCATCGCCTCCGAAAACTTTTTACGATTCAGCAACATCGTTGGCATTTTGCTGGCCACCGCCGTTAACGGGGTACTGGCCCTGGGAGCTACCTTCGTTATCATCACCGGCGGTATCGACCTCTCGGTCGGCACGGTGATGACCTTTGCCGCCGTTATGACCGGTATCTTCATCACCAACCTGGGCTTACCCGTTCCCATAGGGGTGATTGGCGGACTGGGGGCCGGTGCCTTAGCCGGTTTTATCAACGGCACGATCATCTCAAAATTGAGAATCCCCCCCTTTGTCGCGACGCTGGGTATGCTCTACGTGGCGAAAGGGTTAGCCTTGATTATTTCAGGGTTGAAGCCGGTTTACTTTACAGAAACGCCGGCCTTTGCGCAGATTGCCGGCGGCTCGATCCTCGGCGCTATCATTCCGGGCTTTGATATTCCCAACGCCGTGCTGATTCTGGCCGGCGCAGCCGTTGTGGCCCACCTCATTCTTACCAAAACCATTTTAGGGCGATACACGTTCGCCATCGGCAGTAACGAAGAAGCCACGCGACTATCAGGCGTTAACGTTAGCTTTTGGAAAACCGCTGTTTACACCCTGGCCGGGATGTTCGCCGGCTTGGGCGGCGTGATAATTGCCTCGCGCCTCAACTCGGCCCAACCCGCTCTCGGCGCGGGCTACGAACTCGATGCCATTGCGGCTGTCGTTATCGGCGGCACGTCACTGAGCGGCGGCGAAGGGACCATCTTAGGGACTATCATTGGTGCCTTCATTATTAGTACGCTCACCAACGGCCTGCGCATTTTGTCTGTTCCCCAAGAATGGCAAATTGTGGTAACGGGGGCCATCGTTATTGCCGCTGTCTACGCCGACATCGTGCGTCGACGACAATCGTAACGGAGTCCGACAGTTCATCCGTAGGGCAAACTTAAGTTTGCCTTACATACCCTATATTCAGAGGAACAAAAAATGTTAAAAGGGATTTCGCCCCTGTTTAGTCCGGAACTGCTGGCCACCCTGTACCAGATGGGCCACGGCGACGAAATTGTACTGGTCGATGCCTACTATCCGGCCCACAGCAAAAACGCCCGGGTCATACGCGCCGATGGGTTGAACGTGGCCGATATGCTCGATGCCATCCTGCCCCTATTTCCGATAGATGAGTATGTCGATGACTCCCTCGTGATGATGGCCTGTGCCCCCATCGACGAACCAGACCCGACGGTCGAGGCCGACTATCGCGCCGCCATCGATCGGCACGTAGACAATGCGCCCGCCATTCAATTTATCGACCGCTTTGCTTTTTACGAACGGTCAGAAGCCGCTTTCGCCATTTTAATTACCGGCGAAACGCGCAAGTACGGCAACATCATTCTCAAAAAAGGCGTGAAATGAAATTTCATCTTTTGCATCCCCGCGAACAACTCGTCAACATTATGAACCGCATCTACCACAACGGTATGACCACGTTGTCGGGCGGCAACTTATCGATCAAGGATGACAACGGCGACATCTGGCTAACG
>JAGRBY010000574.1 GCA_020433835.1 Anaerolineae bacterium
GTATGCAGTCTATTGAAGCCATCGACGGTGAAATCCATCGGACTCGATGCTTATTGTTTTGAAGTTTCCTTGATTTAATAGGAGTGGAAACACATGACTGTCCTACTGGTCTGGCGAATACATCATCTAATTCCCATTGTACTAAAAAGAGGTGGAGTGTCAATTTTTTGGGGGGTCTGGCAGCGTTAAAAATTAACCGACCCGTTCGGCAATGCAGACTTCTACACCCCGCTTTCTAAATTCGGCCACCACGTCGGCAGGAGCACCCTCATCGGTGACAATGCGATCAATTTTCTCAACCGGCGCATAGGTCGATAGCCCTACCCGGCCAAATTTTGTGCTGTCGACAACGGCAATCACTTCCTGCGAGCGCTCGATGATGTGCTGCTTCAGTTCGACCTCTTGCAGGCTGGCTTCGGTGAGACCGTGATCTACAGTGATCCCCCAAGCTCCCAAAAAGGCTCTATGGATGTTGATTTTGTTGAGCACATCGCGAGCAATGGAGCCGGTGGTCGAGCCGGTAATCGTCCGTAAATTACCCCCTACCAGAATAACATTGAGATGGGCTATCCCCAAAAGTTCCAAGGCGGTCCACACGCCGGTGGTAACAACCGATAAATCACCTAAATCCTGACAGGTTTTAAGTGCCTGCCCTACGGCCAAAGCCGTAGTACTGGCATCGAGTAAGATCGAATTGCGGGGCTGCACCAAACTCGCGGCCAATTCACCAATACGCGCTTTCTGATCGCCTTGAAGCTGCTGGCGCGTAGCAAAGGTCAATTCCTGTCGGGTTTTTTCACCTAATAGCATTGCCCCGCCGTGGGTGCGAACCAACCGCCCTTGTTCGGCCAACTGATTTAAGTCTGTTCGAATAGTGACGCCTGAAACGTTCAGGAGTGCGGACAACTCTGCTACACTAACAGCCTGTCGGTCGGCTAGAATCTCAAGGATATGGCTTTGGCGTTCGTTGATTAACATTCCGGCTCCTTAGTTGAAATTGCGAACAAGCGTGGCTGCACGGTAGAAAGTTTCAAAAAATTATACGAACACTTCAGAAACCTGTCAATAAATTTTACAATGCCTTTTATTGTTTTCATCTCGTTTTCGTTTTCATCAACGACAGAAACGTTACAAAAAGAGATGCGTAAATCGACCTTTATAGCCATATGGCTATCCGAAGCGACATCATTTGGGCGCTTGCCAGATGTCTCTATTTGGTGATATATTTCTGGGAAGTATATTCAGCCGGCTGGGGCACTTGAGCTACGAATAGAAATCAGTTTAGGCTGATTGTGGCACAAACAAAATAACCAGGCTGCGACCACAGCCTGGTTTAGGGAAGCTTTGACACGTCTGATTTACAAGAGGTCAAAGCGTTGCTAGTAGTTGGCGGCGGAGAGAAGTTGGAGTCGACGTTAGGGCATGAACAAGTCGTAATGGCCGAGACGAGGTTTTGAAGTTGATGGTTATCCGCCTCAATTCGCGTAGTTGTTTTGAAACCGTGCTTAAATATTTCCGGTTCTCGTTCGCAGTTTTCGGGGTGCTGGTTTCTCGGTGGATGGTTGTTGGGTGAACAATTGACCGGCAAATGATACACCCCTCTTAAAAAGCGTAGCGATATACCGGGCACGTTGCACACGCCCTTGCTGCATCAACGCGGCGTAATCTACGGTATCTTTATGCTCTGAGTTTTTATTCATGCTAGACATAGCCTATTTTCCTTCCAAAATTTTTAACCACTTTTCTGACTTAAGATCGGCTGTTGGTAAGTTCACCGAGACCGATCCGTGACCGTTGACGCCGTTGGTATAGCGAGTGTTGCTCAACAGGCGCAACCAGTAGTTTGGGAACGGCTCGACACTGCCCCACGTAAAAGTTTCTGTACCATTAACGCCATTCACGTGGTGATAACCATTTCCGTTGCGATGCTGTGTGGTTCCTTGTAACAGCTTCAACCATAGTCCAGCGTTATAGCTCATTGGCTCGAATACGGTATTCTTATGCGATCCGTTTATCGTCATGTCAGTCTCCTTACGGTGTAATACTGCATTTGTATCTTCATCTATAAGATACTGCACAGGTACGAAAGTTTAGCGAAGAGACTGCGAAAAAAAGGCCAACCTTTTGTAGGTTGGCCAGATAAATTATATTCAAGTGTAATGTTCCCAATACTACGGCGTATTATTCGGCAGCGGCTCCAGACCACTAATATAGGCCCACAACGCCTGAATTTCCGTATCAGATAGGCCTGCGTATTGCGGCCAAGGCATGCCGTCCTCATCCGTCGTCTTTAGAACTTTACCATCCGGGGTGGTGCCGCTGCGCAGTACAGTGGCAAAATCTTCTTCACTCCAATCGGCGAGTTCACCACCGGGTGTAAGATTTGGCCCTTGCGGTGTATCGAGCTGACCGTAGTTGCCGGCTAAATTCTCGGCGTGACAGGATTGACAACTCATAATGCTGACCATGTATTGGCCATACTCTGCCGAAGGTGCGGCTTCCGGGGCGCTGCCGCCCACACTGGCGTGATCGATGACATTAACCGGCCAACTGCTGTAAGCCAACATCCCAAAGATGATCGTCCCCGGAAATTGAATGGCACGCGACCCCAGATCATTATCCACCGGCGTAGCATGCTCTAAGTAACCGATCAACGCCGCCAGATCATCGTCGCCGTAGTGGGCGTAATGACTCGACGGCATGATGACCATCGTTCGTCCATTGGCGGCTACACCATGCCGAATGGCCGACTCCCAAGCGGCGTCCGTGTATGTCCCTCCGACGCCACCCGTGCCCGATGTTAAATTGGGGGCCGGAATATAGCCGATGGGCGCTTCATCGACAAAAACTTCTCCACGTAAGTCTTCGCCGTGACAGCTTGTACAGCCGCTAATCGAAGCCAAATACTGTCCCCGTTCCAAACCGGCTTCATCCGTAACCGGTGATACCGTTGCCAACGTAACCTCCGGGGCGTTATTGAGCCGCTGCTGTCCTACAAAGTGCAATACGGCAACTACAACAACTACTAAAACAACAAGAATACCAACAACAATACCAACCCACTTCAGGATTTTCATACTCTCCTCTTTTGAATGCGTTTTGATAGATGTAGGTGATGACGATAGAGATGACAAATGCTCATATCGACTTAGGTTGACCGGCCTTAGTATAACATAAAATTTGGCTCGATTGAACCCTAAATTGACCTGTTCACTTCATATTTTGAGGAAAGTATAAAGTGGAGCGACAAAGCAAGCTTTGTCAAGCATCAAAGTAATTTTTGTCGCTCCCTAGCTTACTCAATGAGCTGGGGTTGTACTCTCAGCCACGTGTTGTGACTGCATAACACGGAGAAAGACAACGAGCATAAGCGGAATAAGCGCGACAACGATACCTAGATGGCTGGTTGTGGTAAAGCCGATGGCGGCAAAAACCAGGCCACCGCCAAAGCCGCCCGTACCGGAGGCAACATTAACTAACGTGTCGACCAGACCCTGCACGCGCCCTTTCTCTTGGGGCTGTAAAATATCGGAGAGGAGCGTCGAACCGGCCACGAAGCAACAATTCCACCCCAAACCCAGCAGAAAAAGCGCCATCGCCAGCCAAAGCGCACTCGTCGATAGTGGAGCCAGCAAACAGGAGGCGATCAAAATAAAACCGCCGATAGTAATCATCTTGACGCGCCCCAGGCGATCAACCAGCCAGCCAACCACAAACGACAGGCCGAACATACCCATCGTATGGGCCATAATCACCCATGAGATCGGGCCGATGCCGTGGTGGTGGCTGCTCATATGGACCGGCGTAATGGTCATCACCAGCACCATCGTCAACTGGCCGAAAACCATCGCGGCGACAGCCAACTTCGCCCGGTGATCGCCCCAGAAGATTTGGGCGAAGTTGCGCCCTTTTTGGGGAACCGGCACAGCATCCGTTTTATCATCCTCAGCAGCGGCGAGCTGCTGGGCAATATGAAGCGGGTCGGGCCGCAGCAGCACGTTGACAATGATCGTCATCAGGATAAAAAAGATGACCGCTGCCAAAAACGGCCCGCTAAAGCGAGGAAAGCCAAAGCTCTCGGCCAAATTACCGGTGCCGCTGATCAGGCTCGGCCCGGCAATCGAGCCGACCGTACCGCCAAGCACCACCAAACTGAGCGCCCGCGCCCGCTGCTCGGCAACGTTGGCCTCGGCGGCAGCATAGCGCCCTAAATCATTGACGCCCTTAGCCAGCCCAATAAAAAGGATACCCACAATGAAGAAAAGGAGCGACTCGCTGACGACGGCCCAACCGGCCAGGAGCGCACCACAAATACCCAAGGCATGGCCGACCGTCAGCCCCACCCGCCGACCAGCCACATCCATAAATCGCCCAATGGGATAAGCGATGGCCGCCGCTCCCAAAAGCGTTACTAATGAAGGAACACCAAGCCACTGCTTGTTATCGCCAGCCAGATGCACGACGATGATCGAGCTGATGGTAAATACCATAATCGTCGTAGCCGAAAAAAGGCTCTGCGTCATCAGCAGCGCCAGCGTAATTTTCCGTCCTGCCTTTTCTAACGATCTCTCCATAAAAGTACCCCCAATTTTTCACATTATACTCCTATTATCGCAATTGGGCGTACAAAAGCATAGAAAAAGGCAAACGCTTTTATTTGAGCTTAAATTCGCCGGTTGATTAGAGATTGGAGATTAGAGACTGGAGACTTAATTTTGAGTCACTTTACTTACCAGTCTCCAGTTACCAGTCTCTAGTTACCAATCTCCAATTACCAGTTATCCTACTCCAGCTACGGCTAACACTTTTCG
>JAGRBY010000575.1 GCA_020433835.1 Anaerolineae bacterium
TAGCGGGCATCGTGCGGAAAAACGTCAACAAACATGTGCAGGAGTTTTTGTAATAAATCGGGGGTATCGCTAGTAACTTTATGAACATTAAGAGGCATGTGGGATGAATTTTCCATAAATCAACTTTTTAGAAGTTAAAGATCGAGTTTTTTCATAAGTTCTGTGGCCCCATGTCGGCGGCGGCGGGCCAATCGCCAATCGAGCATGCTTTCATCGTATACCTTCCGCATCATCCAGGTGGCATACACTGAAATACCGGCAACAACAAGACCAAACAGTAAATATATTATAGAAGACATGGCCGTTTCTAACCAGTTTTGATTTACAGCCAAAATAATCAGCAGCAATACTGTTGAGCCACAAATATTGCCCATGACGTAAAGATAGCTGCCCATAAATGTGCTCACCCGACCGCGCCGCTCTTCAGGAATTAAACCCTGCAATGTTTGGCGCGATGGCCGATCGACACTATCGAAGACGAGTCGGGCCAAAAACCGCCCCACCGCGCCGCCGATAATACCGGGCATGAGGAGCATCCAACATAGGCCGGTCAATAATGTAAGGGGGAGAATAGTGAACATGCTTTTCAAGCCTATCCAATTTAACAGCTTATGGGTTAGCATACTTTGAATGATCAGCGTTGTTATGGTTAACCCCATCCGATAGTAGCCATAAAACGCCTGGAAACTGCCCGGCTCCGTAAACGCCGCGTCCGAAGTTCTTAGAAAGTGAAATTCAATCACCGCTAACAAACAACCGACACAAACCATGGCGATAGTCAAGAACTTGAAGGCCTTTACGTTGGTCATAAAATCCCAACCGGTACTGAGCATTTCACGCATGTTAAATTTGCCTTTATCCTGACGCGCTCGATGCACTTTAAAGTGGCGCGACGCCCATAGAAGCACGATAAACGTCAGCAGCAAGACAAAAACGTTGGTCAACAGCAGTTCCGAAGCGGGCAGACCGTACCCCGCAAAGATTTTGGCCGATGCCCCGGCATAGCCACTGCCTACAACCCGCCCAATCAACCCCAGGGCAATAATAAGCGGAAACAACCGTTTCGACTGAGCCACGCTGTAGGTATCATTAGCCAGTGCCCAAAAAGCCAGCGGAAAAATAACATACTGCTGCTCTGTCCAGAGAAAAAGTCCGGCATAGGTTAACCAATCGGGGGCACCGGACACCAGTGCAAAACGAAATGCGACGTTAGCACCGATCATAATCAGCAGCAGCCCCAATACTAAATTTAGCCGAGGCACCCGATCGACTATAAGCGAATAGAGACCAGACATCCCTAAAATAATCACCATATCGACCAGCCACATCACCGGGATTTGCTCGATACCGACCTGGCTCACAAAACCGCTAACAGACAGGACGTATGATATCTCGATAGTGATAGCATCCGCTATGGCGATCAACGCAAAGGTAAAAAAAAGCAGCCACTCGCCGCGTTGAATATTTATAAATTTCATCGGTGTTAGAACTCTACCAAGTTATAATGAAGCACAATTGTCTATGAAGATAGACAACAAACTAGAGATAAACGTATTTTCTCGCCCTATTGTATATGAACTTGGTCGAGTTGACTAACCCAACATAATATACCAATAGCCTGAATTATGAACGCGTTATTTGTTACCTTTCTATCATACCAAACTTTTCACAGCTTGTCTGTCCTAAAATTAGGACATTTTTGTCATGCATGTCGGACAATTTGTCGATGCCGCTGTTATCAAACAAGAAAGCAGTCGCAGATTGAAATACTGCGACTGCTCGAAAAAGGAGTAGAACATATGAGAACGAGAATTATCTCGAAACCATCAAATTTGATGTGGGCGAACGAACAAGGTGACGGTCACTTTTTAATTGAGAATGTACTTCCGTTTGGCAAACAGGTCGATTTATCATGGTCAAGTGACTGTCACCTTTTGAACTACGGATTTATCCCAGGAAGCTTAAAACATTGCCGACAAAGCCATGCCATAAGGCAGCCAGGCGCTCTTTCAAATATTTTTGGCCTATTTCAGCCTCAGAGGAGTACATGCCTAAGACATCGGCGCGATAGCCGGGGCCTTGGCCCCAACGCTCAATCGCTTGTCGCCAAAAGGTGCTATCGTACCCTTGCGGAGCCATTATCTTGCCTTCAAACAGCCCCCGCATTTCCTGACCAATGGCGATAATTAATTTTTGATAATCCGTATTGATTTGCACTTCAAGCATTTTCATCAGCCGACCTAAATCTTCCGAGCCGTTTTCGCCGATGACATGCACTGTTTCGAAGAGATCATTTTTCGGTTTGTCTATAATTTTACGGGCCAACTTTTCGGCAATCGGCACGGCATCGTAGTAAACGTCGATGTTGCGCGGTTCGTACCGGCCAAAACGGTTATTGGTGGCCCGCAGCGACATAAAATGCCGGTTACTGGAGTTCCATAAAGACAGATATTCCTGCACAAAGTTGTTGGCCGTCGCAAAGCTGAGGTTTTGATAGCTCTTAACCTTATCGCGAGCGAAATCGAGCAGATCCTTATCTTGAAAACTCAGGCCGTACTCTTCCTGGTTGATCGCCTCGAAATTGGTGTTGAGCGCCTCGACTTCGTCCCACAAAATAGCTTCACGCCGCTCAATGATATTTTGCAGCTCTGTAAAGATCCGCTTTCTATCGAGTAAAACGTCATCTTGATCGTAATCCTGGTCGAGACGACCATCGGGCAGATAGCCCTGAAGCGCATCGTAAAAGAGCACGTTGTCCGACATAAAATCGATGTTACGGCTGGTAAACGCGGCGTCGATGGTGGCTCGCCGCAGAGCGATGCCCTCATCATGATCGCCCACCGGGCCATCCTTGCCGACAACCTTGGCCGGTTCACCTTTATGGGGCATCACAAATAGGGCAAACTTGGTGGCAATATCCTGCGACACCAAATGGCGCTCGATGATGTCAGCCACGTTGGCTGGAGCCGGCGGAAACTTTTCGGCAAAGATACAGAGTGCCTCATCGCTGTTGCGAATGTAATTATCTAAATCCTCACGGCTCTGGCCGACATCCATACCTTTGGTGTCGATGACCGAGCCGAAGCGATCAAACGCTTCGTCAAACTTGAACAATCGGCTGCTGACGTTGACGAAAATTTTCTTGGGAATAGAGATGTTGGGCACTTTGGCCAGGTTCAACAACTCAAAAGCTTTGCGAATCCAGGCTTTTTCGCGAACGTCGCCGTCCTGAACATCGGCATTGGGCCGAGCAATGGTCTGGGTCCGGTCATCGAGCTTGGCCCGCTGCAATACCGCCGCTTGGAAGGCATCGAATTGATTTTCGCCATATTTTTTAACAAATTCGATGGCTTGATCGACGCGCCCTTCGGTGGTGGTCAGCACATTCAAATCGACCACGTTTCTAATGGCCCGCATCAGTTCGGTAGGCGGCGGTTGCGCCCCGTTCTCATCGGGGCGGGGATGGGCTTTGAGCCAGATGTACCAGGCAAATTCACGGATGAGTTCTTCCAGATTTTGGCGGTCGTAGGGTTCGATTTCCAAAAAAGTTTCCGAAGCGGGCTTGATAACAACCTCACAAATGGTCGTTTGGCCCGATCCGGTCGAAAGCAGCTCGCGCACTTTGGTCACGTCTTTGGTTTTGCCGCTGGCCAGCTTTATCGAACTGGAATAGGGCTCGACCAGGTCAAAGAGGTGGCAAATGGCGGTAGTTTTGCCCGCGCCGACCTGCCCGATAAAAACCAGATCGTACTTCGGCACGTTGAGCATACACTCGATACGTTTCAACCGCTGAAATGTGCCTTCTAAGGCTTTTATGGCGATGTGATCAAGAATGTTCTTCTTCTCTTTTGTTTTTTTGGTTTGAACAGCATCGGCAACATTATAAATGATGGTGTGTAAATCGTTGAGGGTTCTGTCCATAATGGTATATCCTTTGATGATAGATAGGTTATGATGATTGGAATTTACAAGTCACAGGAGCGATAGCACCCTCGCGGGGGGCAACGATCTGTTGATTTTTAGCTATGGATTGGTTCATGCGTTGGGCAGGGGCCTGGAGGAGAAAATCTTTAAGCGTGAGGAAATAAGAGCTACTCTGCTCGGAGGATAATGTCTCTTTATAAGTAACTAACATTTTAGCCAAGTTAAGCATCGGGGCGGTTTGTGTGGATCGGGAAAAGAGTAAATGATATTTGTCCTGCTGAATAGAGCGTAATGCAATCATAGCCGGTTCTCCTTTACAAGGATGATTTTTTGAGATGCGAAATTGAGATATTGCAAGTCTGATAGTAAAAGCGATTTGTATTGTGAATGGGTGCCCCAACCAACCCGATTGGTAAAGAACGCTGGCTTAACTCGATTAATATTATATCTAACTTTCCATAAATTGCACCCTTGGGAAAAATTTTTTGGAAGGCAAGGAAACCATATATTTCTCTCGCCTCTGCAACTCCGAAGTCAATTTTTCTTCGTTCTCCTATCCCCGTTATAAAAAAACATCTTCGAGAGCAAACTATTCGTTCAGTTCAAGTGTGTTCGCCAAGTTAATTAAGCGCAAACTTTCACAAAAGGCAAGCATTGCTTTCATTTCACTTACGATTATTTTTTATTTATTGACAATTTAATCAAACGATAATACAATCACAAAGAATACCACAAACAAGATAATTTTATACAATACGGTATGCCGTTCGACGCCGACGGTATGCCAATTTGCAATAGAGGCGAAAAATCTATTCACCACTGAGGAGCGATAGACTATGGCACGTCAACCCACCGAAAAACAGATCAACGAAG
>JAGRBY010000576.1 GCA_020433835.1 Anaerolineae bacterium
AACTTGTCCTCGCGTAGGCGGGGAAACATGCGGGCATGACATCGGCAACCGTTCCTCCTCGAAACACATAGTGAGCCTTATTTTATAACCAAGGGTAAAAAGACACTATCAATGTCCCCAACAAAAGCAAACTCCGTTAGATGATCGGCTTTCACGGTAAGGCGGTTGCTGCCGGTATTGACGCTGCATCCGGCACATGGCAGCATAGCTGTCCAATTGCTGCCGGTTCGGTAAAGTAAGTTTAACCCGGTTTCTTTAACGCCCTTAGCTCCCAATTCGGCGTGGGTGTAATCCAGCAGAATGGTGTAGGGTTGGGTAAATGATGATACTAATGTGCCGCCTGCCGTGCGAGCTTCCAAAGTAAAACTGCGGATAGCTTTCCGCCCGCCGCCGACACTGCTGGTAGGGCCTGGTAAGCCCTGGTAGGTTAAGAAAACTTCCTCGCTGACCGCACCGGGTGGAAATTGGATAATAAAACCATCGCCGGTGTCAAGCGTGCCGCCGCCACCAGGCGTAATCGACATGGATACTTGAAGCGGTGGTGGTGGCCCCCAATGGGCCAGGCCGGAGGCCGGATGATCGCCGGCCGGGTCGAAGTCACCGGCTACATAGATATCAACGCCATTGGTCGCCAGGCCCAGTATTCCACTGTCATAACGAGGCGAGTCGGCAACAACATTTATCCCGCTGCCTAGGGCTGACCAACTTTGGCTCACGGTGTTCCAGCGGGCAATGTTGTTGACAACTGTGCTGCCGGCAACCGTAAAAATCCCGCCTACATACAGGTCTGTTCCGATAACGGTGAAAGCATTGACTTCCTCACAATAAATTGATCCGTTGCATGTACTGCTGCCGATAGGGCCACCGACACTAGACCACTGGTTGGTCGCGAGGTTCCAGCGGGCAATATCTTTGGCGTTGATGGTGCCTGCCTGCGTAAAGTTGCCGCCTACGTACAGTTCGTTGCCTATAATCGCCAAAGCATCAACATCGCCATCGAGACCGTTACCCAGAGTAAACCATTTATCGGTAGCTTTATTCCATTGGACGATCTTATTGGCTGACACCGGGACGCCGCCTACCTCCACATAACCAAAGGTGCCTCCAATATAAACATTATTGCCTTGTACAGCCAACGCCCGGACCTCGTCATCTCCAATTTCTGCGCTTTGCCCAAAACGATGCCAGACGTTGCCGTCCCACCAGGCAACATAGTGCGCGTTCGTGTTGCCGGCGGCGGTAAAGTCGCCCCCAACATACAGAATGCCGTTGCTGTAGGCTAAGGTTCGCACCCGTTTATTGGTACCGCTGCCGAGAGATGACCAGCTTTGGTTGACGATGTTCCAACGGGCGATATTGCTGACCCCAACGCTGCCGGCCAGGCTAAACTGCCCGCCAACATAGAGCGTGTTGCCATTGACCAGCAGAGCATCGACGGTGCCGTTAAGGCCCCCCTTTAGATCAGACCAGCGCTGGCCATCCCACTGCGCAATATGGTTAACGGGCCGACCACCGGCATGGTCAACCGAAATGCCGCCCACAAAGACATTGCCCTGGGCATCAACCGCCACCGCGTCGAGCGCAGTGCGAATAGAGCCGTAGCTCACGCCCTGGCCTAAGGCCCACCACTCAACCCCGTCCCACATGCCAATGTCATTGACGTAGAGTTGGTCGATACGATCAATATAACTGCCGCCGACATAGAGACGACCATCACTGGTGGCAGCCAGCGCCTGAATAATCTCAGTCGCAGAAGCGTTAGTCACACCCCCCTTTAAGCTGCTCCAACTGCTACCATTCCAGCGGGCCAACCGGCTGGCCGCCACCGTACCGGCTTGATCGAAATAACCACCTACATAGACATTGGAGCCTATAACCTCCACAGCGTAGGCCGGTGCGTCCAGACCCGCGCCAAGGGCCTGCCATGATGAGCCATTCCAGCGGGCTATCCGGTTGGCGGGCTGGCCGCCGGCTGTTTTAAAGTTGCCGCCCACATAAAGTATATTTCCCTGTGCGGCTAAGGCATAGACCTCTGGTGTTCCCAAAAAACTATCACCGTCGGCCAGACCCTGTCCCAGAGCGGCCCAAGTTGAGCCATCCCAGCGGGCAATGCTGTCGGTATCAACCGTGCCGGCCCTATCAAAGTCGCCGCCAACATAGAGTTGGCCGTTGGATAGTGCCAGAGCATCCACCTCCGCCGTGCCCGAATTGCCCGAATGGGTAATGCCTGCATCAAGCGCAGACCAGGCCGTGCCGTTCCAGCGGGCGATGTTCGCGGCTGTCACCCCTGCAAACGAATCGAAATCTCCGGCTACATAAACGGTGCTGCCGTTAATGGCGATAGCGTTGACACCGGGAATAAGGTCGCCGGTTCCGTTGCCAACTGCGGCCCAGTTCGATCCGTTCCAACGAGCCAAACCGAAGGCATTCACACTCCCGGCTTTGTGAAAGTCACCACCAACGTACACATTGCTGCCGCTGATGGCAATTGCCCGGACGTCATCATCAACCCCCGCCCCCAGCGTATGCCAGCGCTGCCCATCCCAACGGGCAATATGATTGACGACTAATCCATCTTGCAGTATTGTGGCTCCGGCCACTGTCTCAAACGTACCGCCCACATACACATTGCTGCCGTTGACAGCAATAGCCATAACGCTGCCGTTAACGCCGGGTAGGCCAAAGCGAGGGTCCCAATCTCCTCCGCTAACAGCCGCCGTCGGCAGAAAGTGCGGCTCGCCGGATGGCCCCAGAGCCATGTGAAAACCTGTGGGATCGAGCGAACCACTCCAACCGGGAGCCAGGTTCAAGCTGCCGTCCGGGTTGAGCGTCTGGCTCAAGGGGCGTAACTCACCTATCCCGGCAGCTTGAGGTAGGTTATGAGCCGATGAGATGTTTTGTGAGAAGGAAGAAGGGGCGGAGTTATCTTGATAACCAAGAAACGTAAGTTCGTCCTGAGTTGGCGAAGAGGAGATTTCTTGATCGGCCTTAATAGGTTTTTGTGGCTGAGAAGCTGCACCGGCCGGAGCATAGTCACCCACTAGACTGATACTGACTGCCATAATGATGATCACCCAACTAAACCAACACCGTGTACTGTATCTGAGATTCCTCATGCGCTAACACTCCCTCTTTGCTTTGGCGCTTTCAATTAACTTTTTTAGAGGGATGCAGTTTAAAGGAGACAGTTACTTGTCTATACCGTCAATAAGGAACTGGCACATGGTTTTATGCATCCATCTGTGTAACTACTATTTTTGTTAATTTGGGAGTGGGGAACAGGTGAGGTCAAGAAATAGACATCAGCCAATGTAGTTGAAGCAATGCGGTTGCCGCCAGTATAACACAACTTGCTCTAGGGGTAAAAAGGGCACTACTTGTCGCCGATTGTAAGAGGTTAAGGAATGGCCTTAGATTTTAGCCTAAGAACTGGCTTGATAACAATGAGCATACCGATAAATAATACCCATCCGGCTAAGATGAAATCGGAGAGTTTCGTGCGAGCGCTTTATTCTCTTTTCAAAAACTCCACGGATGTATCAGATCTTTGGGGCGTTTGGGTATGAGAAGGGAACGATATGCCAGCCGTCGGCCAGCCGGGCCATTGAACCGTAAAGGGTATCTGGAAATAGAACAATGGCGTGCGGATTTCAAGCCCGCACGCCATTGTTTGGAGGCGCTTACTTCACAATCATCGGCAGATAATACGTATGACCGTCTTGAGCCGGAGACGCAGCCGGATCGATTTCAAAGCGGAAACTACCCACTTTCGTCACCGAAGTGATACTCACGTCATCAACCACAACCCCATAGGCATCCACAAGGAAATTGAAGGGTTTGGCCGAAGCCAAGCCGATTTCAAAACCAAGGGTGAAGGTCTCATTCGGAGACAGCACTGCATCAGGCCCCAGCGAAGCAGGCGGCACGGATAGGATAGCGCCCGGCCCACCCGGCCCGCCATCGGCGTTGAGCAGTAGGTTGTTGTTGCTCAACTGGGCGACCTCAAAGTACACATCTTTGAGGGTGGCGGTGGAGATGTTGCGGAAGGTGGCCGTAATGGTGTAGATGCCGGCCGGAGCGTTGGGTGCCGAGGTGTGATTGTAGTTGGTTTGAGCGCTGTCGAGATTAAGCAGGGCATTGACGTCGGTGGGTGGTGGGTTGAAGCTGTTGACAAAGGTACAGGTCACAGCCTCATTCGCATCGAGGGCCACGGTCAAGGTTTCACCGCTGAGATTACCGCCGTCGCTGCCGCCGGTGCAGGAGGCACTGTCCAACTGCCAGTCGTCGGCCACGGTTTCGGTGATGGCGTAGCTGCCGACCGCCAGGTTATTGAAGGTGATAGTGTCTGAATAGGTGCTGTCGCTATCCACATCCAGGGTAAAGCTGCTGCCACCCGGAATGTTAGACGTAAAGACAAAGTCCGTCCCGTCTGCCGGTGTGGCCGCTTTGACGATGGTCAGGCTGCCGGTCGGTGTACGGGTCGCCGTGGCCGTTGCGGTCGCTGTACTGGTTGCGGTTGGTGTATTTGTTGCAGTTGGCGGCACCGATGTGGCCGTATCCGTGGCCGTGGCGGTCGCCGTGTCCGTGGCCGTGGCGGTCGGTGCGTTCGTTGCGGTTGGCGGCACCGCGGTGGCCGTGTCCGTTGCCGTTGCGGTCGCCGTATCCGTTGCTGTGGCGGTCGGTGTATTTGTTGCGGTCGGCGGCACCGCTGTGGCCGTATCCGTTGCTGTGGCGGTCGGTGTATTTGTTGCGGTCGGCGGCACCGCTGTGGCCGTGTTCGTGGCTGTG
>JAGRBY010000577.1 GCA_020433835.1 Anaerolineae bacterium
TTGGTGGGCAGATTCAGTTAATCGGCTACGATTGGGATCACGAATTGGAGATAAAGCCTGGAACCCGGGTTCCCATCACTTTCTATTGGGAAACGCTGCTGCCGCCCGGCCAAAATCTCAACGTATTTATCCACCTAATCGATCCCACTACCCAAACCCAGGTCGCCGGCTTTGACGGCCCGCCGCGCTATCCTACAATCTACTGGCAGACCGGCAACACCATTATCGACGCCCGCACCCTCGATATTCCACCCGATATATCGCCCGGTGTCTACGAATTACACATCGGCTGGTACAATCTCGATGATTTTGCCCGGCTAACGCTACTCGATGGCGAAGGGGATAGCCAGAAGATGTTTGAGGTTACTGTCGTAAGTAATTAAAATGTTGGTTTATTTGATAGTTTGATAGTAACCAACCAACCAACTATCAAACCATCCAAAGGAGCACATATGCTAACCATCAACACAGCCCGTTTATTAGCCGATCTAGCCGAACTGGCCGAAATTGGCCGCACCGCAGATGGCGGCGTCAGCCGGCTGGCGCTGTCACCGGAAGATGTAGCCGGTCGTCAATGGTTTCAAGAGCGCGTCAGTGCCGCCGGGCTTGAATTTCGACAGGATGGTGCCGGCAACCAGTCGGCGATTTTGCCGGCATCCGATTCCCAAGCCCCAACCCTTGTGATCGGCTCTCACCTGGATACCGTTCGTAACGGCGGGCGCTTTGATGGCGCTTTGGGCGTCTTATCGGCATTGGAGGTGGTGCGCACGCTAAAAGAAGCCGGTCAGACATTGCCGGTTCATCTCGAAGCGATATCATTCACTGACGAAGAAGGATCAGTGGTTGGTTTATTAGGCAGCCAGGCCGTGGCCGGTCAGTTGACGCCGGCCCATTTCGATAACCCCCGTGGTGGCATAGAAACCCTCCGCGACGGAATGGCCCGCCTTAACCTCACCGTCGAGAGTATGTTGGCCGCCCGGCGCAATCCCTCGACATTGGCCGGCTTTGTCGAGATTCATATCGAGCAAGGCACGCGCTTAGAAGAAGCCAACCTGGACATTGGCGTCGTAACCGGCATTGTCGGCATCCGATCCGCTTGGCTGCGCTTTCAGGGGCAAGCTGCTCACGCCGGCACCATGCCGATGCTCAAACGCGCCGACGCATTGTGGGGAGCTGCCGACTTTATTCAGCAGGCCAAAACGATAGTCATCGATCAATTCTCGCCCGGCGTCATGAACTGCGGCCAAATTGATCTGTCTCCGGGGTCCTTCAACATCGTTCCGGCCGAGGTGACGCTGGCTCTGGAGTTTCGGCATGGCACCGAAGAGCAACTCAATGCGATGGCCGCAGTATTGTATCCCTTAGCTGAAACCGTGGCTCAGGAGAATCAGTTGACAGTCACAATTACCGAAACCGGCGGTTGTATAGCCGCCCCTTCGGCTGAATCGGTAGTGCAGGCCATCGAGACCGCAGCCGATAAACTGGGCCTAACCCACACCCGCCTCATGAGCTTTGCCGGCCACGATACCCAATCGATGGCCGCCATCACACCCAGCGCTATGATCTTTGTGCCGTCGGTAAACGGCATCAGCCATTCGCCCCAAGAATTTACGGCCGATCAGGATGTCATCAACGGGGCGAATGTTTTACTGCAAACCGTACTCACCTTGGCGCATAATACTGGGAAGTAGGGAGTAAGGAGTAGGGAGTAAGGGGATGAAAGGCATTACTCCCTACTCCTTACTCCTTGCTCCCGGTTTGACTCTAAGGGGGGAACTTGGGTTAACTATCATTCCTGAATTTGTGAAGAAAGTTAAAACACGGAAACACTGAAGCCTTAATTTCAAGGGAATCACGAAACATCTTCAGTAATTTCACGCATTTCAGTGCTTCAGTGTTTCATCAGTCAAACGGATCCATCAAATCGGTGTAACAATCCTCCGCCGAATCAACCTCCCTAAAACAACCAACACCAAGCCCCCAACCGGCAAAGCCCACGGCGCGGTGCTCGCCCCACCGGAAACGGGCAGCGCCGCCGGAGTTTGCTCAGCGGGTTGCTCGGCAGGCGGACCGCTTACAATCCGACCGTCAAGAGACGCCTCGACAGGACTATTGGTCTGGATAAACTGGCGAACCTCATCCCACACATCCAAACCGGTTTCTGTATAAGGGGCCGGAGCAAATATATCTTTGTAACCACCGGCAAACAAACCCTGGAAGTTGCTGGTCGCTACCTGATACGTTTGAGCCGGATCAAGAGGACTGTAACCGGCGGTGGAATCGGCCGGATCGTTGAGAATCTGAATGTTGGTCGCCTTATCATCAACAATATTGAACCGGATACCCGACACTTGCGAAAAGAAATCAGACCCACTGCGCGACACACTGTAGTCAAGCAATTCTTGTATCTGCGCCCCGGTCATCTCATAGCTAAAAATTGCGTTTTTATAAGGCATCGCCGTCAGCAAATCTTGTTCCAAAATCTCGCCGGGCGCAATAGGCTGGCGAAAACCACTGGCGGTAAAGATAGCCATATGCGCCTGGGCAGCATTGCGCACAATATCCGTTACAAAATTGCCCAGCCCCGCCTCGCCGGTGAACTGCCCCTCGGTGGATAGCTCAACCGAGGCCTCGCCGATGGGCTGGAAGAGATACTCATAGTCGGTATTGGCTTCCAAGTCGGCCTGCATTTGAGCCACCTGTTGGGCGATGTCGGGATCTTCGGGTAAATCGCTGCTCATCGGCACCAGTTCACCACTGATGTCTTCTAAAGTGCCGTTGGCGAAGGTAAATTCCACCTTGCTGATATACGTCAGATACTGAAATGGCGAGATAATAACCGTATCAGTACCGGGAATCGACGTCAATTCCTCTTTGCGATGACTGTGCGAGCCAAAAATAAGGTCAATACCGGGCACCGCTTGCGCCAAAGCCACATCATCTTCATACAGCGCATGGCCAATCAAGACAACGGCATCAACCTGTTCTTCCTCGCGCAGCGCTTTTACAACCGCGCGAGTTGCCTCTATCCGGTCGGCAAAGGTTGCTCCGGCAACCGGCAATGTCTCCGGCGTAAGCAGCCGTTCGTAATCGGGACCAACCATAGCAAACACGCCAATTTTCATCCCGCCCACATCGAAAACTTTATAGGTTTTACCATCGGGCTGAAACAGAGGTTGACCGTTACTATCCAGCACGTTGCCGCCCAAAATCGGATAATCGATTTGCGTTTGACACTGGGCGAACACATCGGCCCCGTAATCAGCATCGTGATTACCGAAGGCCATAGCTTTGGTGATGCCGTTGAACCAAGACCACTCGGCACATTGATACTTGTCAGACCAGGCCGGCGAACCTTTGTTAATCATATCGCCGCCGCTTAAAATCAACGCATCGGGGTCATTGGCATAGGGCTTAAGGTAGGCGATGGCCCGAGCAATTCCGGCCGTATCCGTCGCCCCTTCGGAATAAAAAGGAACAGCGTGCGAGTGGTAATCACTAAAGTGCAATAGCGTAATTGTGGTCTCTTGCTGAGCCGCAACAGACGAAACACTGAGCAGCAATAAGACAACGGTGGCAATAATCACGATACGTGTTCGCATTGTCATTCTCCATTGAGTATTTAGCGTGTTTTATTTGACGATTGAGTTGCTTTTAGTCCAACAAACTACAGCATAATGGCTGGTCCATACAAATTCTACCCTATTCATTGGCAAATAGTCTATAGTATAGACTGCCAATTCGTCAAAAACGAATATACCCCTACTGCTTGATTAAAAACGCGCCGGCGACCAACAACACAATCCCGATGAAACGTATAAAGTTAACCTCTATCTTTGGAAAACCAAACAAACCGAAATGATCAATTACTAAAGCCAACAAAAGCTGACCCACAACCAAAGCCGTCAATGTCGATGTCGCCCCCAGCCGGGGAATAAGAAAAATCGGCGCGGCCAAAATAGCAACCCCCAAAACCCCGCCCAGGTAAAGATACCATTCCGCCCGGCCCGGCAGAGATGTAAAACTGGCCGTATTAGGGAAAACCATAATTAGGATAAGCAACAGCCCAATACTCACCCCCGTAAGCACCAAAACCGAGCCAAAGTTGCCGGTTTTTTTACCCAAAGCCGAATTCAAAACGCTCTGGATAGTAATCATAGAACCGGCGATAATACCCATCGTGAAAAGCATGAAGAATTTCATCGTGTTCTTCCTTATGTATTTGTTAGGTATCGGGGGATATTTGTTGGCCGTTCAATACAACAGGAGGTCGCCAGGCCGGGGTGAGTAGCCGGCAGACGCTCAGCATCTACAATATCAGCGGGCGCTGACGGCATAAATGCAGCGAACGTACCCGATTTCTGCGGCGTTCTCGTACATACTACAACAAACTTTTCGCGGCTGCGCGATGACAACCGCACTTAATTTGAGGATTAAAGTATAAGTCTAATGACGATTCCAAACAAGATTCATCGCTCAATTGAAAAGGTCACGGGGCTGTATAAAAGCTACCCTCGTTCGCAGAATTTGTCGACCATCATTCCCCGTAGTGCGGATCGTTTTCATCCCTCATCTTTTCTGGAACAAAATTGCCATTTTCAAAGAGAGAATAAATTTTCCCCCTGTCTCTCTACTTCCGTAGACTCACAAAAACGCTTTGACGACTCACATAATCATGTTGACGACTCACATAATCGTTGCGTTGTCTTAAATAAACATTGGGTTGACTCACATAAACATTGGCGCGTCTTAAATAAACATTTGAACGACTCATATAATCC
>JAGRBY010000578.1 GCA_020433835.1 Anaerolineae bacterium
CTAAATAATGCCGAGGTCGTATCGCCTCTCTTGGCTGAATTCTCCACGCCGGCCTTGAATACAAGTCGATTGCCAGGCGAGCACACGGCAACATCCCGGAGCCTGCCGGAACAGTTAACCCGGATCGATTCGGCGCAACGAAAGCGGCTTCTAAGCCATTATCTGGCCGGAAAACTGGCTCAAATTCTTGAAAACAAGTTGTCTGATTCTATCAACACCTATGTTTCACTAACCGAACTGGATGGACTCGCTGATGAGTATTGAGCTTAAAAATATGGTGAGCCGCGACTTGGCTATCAACCTTTCCATCGCCTCATTCATCGATTCCTCAGTAGAGCGACTCGCCTCGCTACTCTCTGACCAATTCACTCGCACGGCGCTGCTACAATCGGAGGCTTCCCCTGCGGACGCCGATGACTTGGCTAACGATATAGAAGAGGAGTTCGTAATATGAGCCTAAGCCAATTGCTGGATCAATTGACCCAACTGGGAGTCAAGTTAGTGGCCGATGGAGACCGACTGCACATTCGGGCGCCTAAGGGAGCCATAAATTCTGAATTGCGTGACGCCATCACGGAAAAAAAGGATGCGCTTCTGGCCTGGATCAGTGATAATGGTCAAGACGTAATTGCTTTACCCGAAATTGTGTCGGCCCCCGAACAGCGCTACCAACCGTTCCCGTTGACCGATATTCAGTACGCTTACTGGGTTGGTCGAGGCGGGGGACTGGAGTTAGGTGATGTGGCGACTTATGGTTACATGGAGTTTGACCACAGTAACCTGGATATTCAGCGATTGAATTGGGCTTTACAGCAGGTGATTGCCCGGCACGATATGCTGCGAGCCATTGTCCTGCCTGACGGACAACAACAAATTCTTGAAGACATGCCCGATTATCAAATCCCTGTGCGTGACCTGACCCCAATGGATGAGTCTGAAAAAGCGGTTCATCTCGCAGAAATCAGGCAAGAAATGTCTCATCAGGTGCTACCTGCCGATCGATGGCCCTTGTTTGATATCCGGGCGACGTGCTTGAGCGATACCTGTGTCCGGCTGCATCTTGGCATTGATATTCTCATGTTTGATGTGGGCAGCCTGCAAATTTTCTACAACGAATGGCAAATGTTGTATAACAATCCGGCAATATCATTACCGGAGTTGCATCTCTCATTTCGGGATTATGTTCTGGCCGAAAAGAAGGTTGCGGAGACGAGGTTATATCAGCGAGCGCGGGACTATTGGCTGGCCCGACTGGATACCCTGCCGCCGGCGCCAGAACTCCCCCTCGCCCAACTGCCTGGCGACATAGGTCGGTCGGTATTTGCCCGTCGCAGCCATCGCCTGACGCCTGAAAGTTGGCAAATCTTAAAACGACGCGCCAAACAACAAGGCATTTCGCCCTCAGTCACGCTGTTAACTGCCTTTTCGGCCATCCTCAACACCTGGAGCAAGCAGCCTCGATTTACCCTCAACGTTACTTTATTCAATCGCCTGCCTCTGCATCAGGAGGTTAACGCCATTATCGGTGATTTCACGACGGTGAATCTTTTAGCGATCGACAGTTCAATCCCCGGTTCGTTTATTGAACAGGCTAGACGCATCCACCGGCAACTCTGGCAAGACCTGGAACATCGCTACTTTAGCGGAGTCGAGGTCGTACGCGCGTTGATGCGTCAGAAAGGTGATCTGGACAGTACGTTGATGCCGGTGGTTTTCACCAGTGCCCTGACAGGCGAGACCGAATCGGCCGGCGAAATGTTCAATTTTCTAGGGGGTCAGCCCGGATATGCCGTCAGCCAGACGCCGCAAGTGTGGCTAGATCATCAGGTGATGGAGATGGACGGAACAGTTGCATTCAGTTGGGATGCGGTCGAAGCGCTCTTTCCCACGGGGATGTTGGATGATATGTTCGAGGCTTATTGCCAACTTTTGCAGCAACTGGCCGATGATGATACAGCCTGGAACGCGCCCCACCGGACTCTGCTACCCGACCAGCAACGGGACCAACGATCTCAGGTCAATGCCACAGCAGGACCAGTTTCGGAAGAATTATTGCCTACCCTCTTTCTCAAGCAGGTGGAGGCCAGAGCGACCGAACCGGCGGTCATCTCCCCCCAACGGACGCTGACCTATCAAGAGTTGTACGACTACGCCAACCCGATCGGCCACTGGCTGCGAGAGCGAGGGGCCAGGGTCAATACTCTGGTCGGCGTGGTGATGGAGAAAGGGTGGGAACAGGTTGTGGCCGTCCTGGGCACGCACCTGGCGGGCGCAGCCTATCTGCCCATCGACCCCAACCTGCCCACCGAACGCCGCCATTACCTGCTGCAAGAGGGAGAAGTCACGCTTGTCTTAACCCAGAGCTATCTGGCTCAAACGCTGGCCTGGCCTGAGTCGATTCGTCTCCTGGCTGTAGACGGGGCTGACCTGACCGGGGCGGAGAAACCGCCGCTGTCGCCGATTCAAAGCCCAACCGATCTGGCTTACGTTATCTACACCTCCGGCTCTACCGGAGTACCCAAAGGAGTCATGATCGATCATCGCGGGGCGGTTAACACGATTCTGGATTTGAATGAACGTTTTGGCATCGGCCCGCAGGATCGAGTGTTGGCCCTGTCAAACCTCAACTTTGACCTGTCGGTTTATGACATCTTTGGCATTCTGGCTGCGGGCGGAACCATCGTCATGCCCGATGCAGCAGCGGCTAGAGACCCGGCCCATTGGCTCGAACTGATGGATCACCATCAAGTCACCCTCTGGAACTCGGTACCGGCCCTGATGCAGATGATGGTTGAGTTCATAGCAGGCCGGTTAAACCGGATCGAGCGAACCGCCCTGCGACTGGTCTGGCTCAGCGGGGATTGGATCCCGGTGACCTTGCCGGATCAAATCAAGAGCTTGTGGTCTGAGGTGCAATTGATCAGTATGGGCGGCGCAACAGAAGCATCGATCTGGTCCATCCTGTATCCGATTGATCGGGTTGAACCGGACTGGAGCAGTATTCCCTACGGTAAGCCGATGCGGAATCAGACCTTCCAGGTATTGAATGAACAGTTAGAACCGCGCCCTATCTGGGCGCCGGGGCAGTTGTACATTGGCGGCATCGGGCTGGCCCAAGGCTACTGGCAAGATGAGGCCAAAACGAGAGCCAAGTTCATCACCCATCCGCAGAGCGGTGAGCGTCTCTATCAAACGGGTGACCTGGGGCGCTACCTGCCCGATGGCAATATTGAGTTTCTGGGGCGGGAAGATTTTCAGGTCAAGATCAGAGGTCATCGGATTGAACTGGGTGAGATCGAGGCCACTTTGCTTCAGCATCAGGCAGTCAAAGAAGCTGTAGTCAACCCCATTGGTGAGCCTAAAGGTCATCGCCAACTTGTTGCCTACGTGGTGCCGGAATCGGCCGAAAAGAGCATCGAGCCGGAACTCCTCAGAGATCATTTGTTAAAGAAACTGCCTGACTACATGGTACCCGCCAGCTTCATGGTACTGGCTACCTTACCGTTGACTCCGAACGGTAAGGTAGACCGCAAAGCATTACCTATTCCCGCAGCATCAACCACACCAAAGGAGGATTGGATAGCGCCGCGCACCCCCACCGAACAACTATTGGTTGATATTTGGTGTGAAGTCCTGGAGCGAGAGCAGGTCGGTATCCATGATAATTTCTTTGACTTGGGTGGCGACTCGCTGCTGGCCACGCAGCTTACAACCAGGATCACCCGGTCCTTTTCGGTTGAGTTGTCGCTGCGTAGTCTCCTTCAAGGAGCCACGATTGCCCAATTGGCCAGACAAGTCGAGGAAACAGCCGTCGCCTCCATTGACAGCCATTTGCTGGAACAACTCCTGAGCGAAGTGGAGAATCGTCCCCATGACTAATTTGGAACAAAGACTGGCCAATCTTTCGCCAGAACAACGCGCGTTGCTTTTGCGCAAGATCAATGAACAACACGTGCTGGCTGGAAGACAGGGTAAACACTCCCGTTTGCAGCCGATCACGGCGCTGCCCAGAGGCCAGACGTTTCCGCTTTCGTTTGCCCAGCAGCGCGTGTGGTTTCTGCATCAACTGGGTAGCGGCGCAGCCTACAATCTGCCGGCGATGCTTAAACTCAGCGGCCGGCTTGATGTGGCGGCTCTGCAACAGTCGCTCTCGGAAATTATTAGGCGGCATGAGACCCTACGGACCACATTCAGTACGATAGACGGCGAAACACGTCAGGTGATTCACGAGAAGAATGCCGTAGAACTGCCTCTCATCAACCTGCAACATCTGCTGGCCGAAGCACGGGAGACCAGCGTTAAGCAGTTGGCGACGGACGAAGCCCTGCGACCATTTGATTTAGCCTGCGATTTGATGCTGCGGGCCAAGCTTTTGCAACTGGGACCGGATGAGCACGTGTTGCTGCTGACGATGCACCATATCGCCTCCGATGGCTGGTCGTTGGGCATTTTGGTCGGAGAGTTGACCGTACTCTATGCCGCGTTCAGCCATGATAAGTCTGCGCCGTTGCCTGAGTTACCTATTCAGTATGCCGACTTTGCGGTTTGGCAGCGACAGTGGCTACAAGGAGAGATATTGGAGACTCAGTTGAGCTATTGGCGGGATCGGCTGGCCGACGCGCCGCAACTGCTGCCATTCCCTACTGACCGTCCCCGGCCCTCGAACCAGACGTTCCGGGGCGGTCTGGTTCCCATTAGCGTCGACGCTGAACTTACACGACTTCTGCATCAACTCAGTCGGCGCGCAGAGGCAACGTTATTTATGACCTTA
>JAGRBY010000579.1 GCA_020433835.1 Anaerolineae bacterium
GCAAAGTTTTTTGCCGCCGCCCTGATTAAAGCCACACCGCCGATGTCGATGTTTTCGATGGCTTCGTTTAAGGAAACATTCGGTTTGCTAACGGTTTGTTGAAACGGATAAAGGTTGCAGACCACCATATCAATTTCATCGATATGATGCGCCGCTAACTCTTCGCGATCTTCTTCACTGGGGCGGGCTAAAATTCCGGCATGGACAACCGGGTGTAGGGTTTTGACGCGCCCACCTAACATTTCCGGGGCTTTGGTGATATCGGCCACGTCTTTCACGGTTAACCCGGCTTCTTTAAGCGCTCGGGCTGTACCGCCACTGGCGATGAACTGCCAGCCATGTTCGGCTAGCGTTTGAGCAAAATCAGTAAGACCATTTTTGTTTGAGACTGACAGCAATGCGGTTGGCATAGGACACATGCTCCTATTCTTAATATTATTATTGAATGTATTGACGCAGTATGTCAAATTTACTGCAAATTAATTATTCACCGATAATCTGAGCATTAATAACAACTTCTACATCGGTAAAACCAAGCGAGAAGAGAAAGTTTTCGTAATAAAGCTTGCCGTACTCGCTGGCCCGTTCCAATATGTCTTCTTGTAAGGCCGCTTGTTCGATAGCCTTTTGCGATTTATTTAATGCTTCACCCTGAAAATTAGGGTTATTTCCTTCAAGGATGAGAGAATTGTCGTAGTAAACAACGTGTGTCCGATCAAAATCAATTTCTGTTTTAAGTAGTTCAGGGGCAGGCAGCACCAGGCGGACTTTATTTCCTTCGGTCCACAGATCCTCTTCTTTCAGTTTGCTTAAGTCGAAGCCGGCGTCGACATCACCATAAACCAGCATCAACATCGACTCTTTATTGCCCAAAAAGTCGTTCAGCCAGCCTTCGCCCTCTTTTTCACTGTAAATTTCTGTGACAGTGCTGTACTCAACCGTAACCAATTTTGACTGTGACTGAATATTTTGGATATTGACCACCGGCGGCGGTAGCGGAGTGTTGGTTGGATCGAGAAATATGCCGCCGATACCGTTTACGGTGCTACCGGCCAAATAGGTAAATGAGCCGATACAGGCTAACACAATCAGCGCGACTACACCTAAGATAATGTATTGCCGTTGAGGATCTTGAGACGGTTGGGTATTGTTTGGTTGTTGTTCAGTCCCGTTCATATCTCTTCTTCCTTTACCGTAATCGTAATTTCCGTGAAGCCAAGCGAACGCAAAAAGTTTTCAAGCTGTACCCGGCCATCACGCTCAGCCTGATCAAAAATATCGCGTTCGATGGCCCATTCGATCAGCGCTTCTTCGGCCAGTTGGCGGGCGCGGCTTTCCAACGTGGGATCGGGCTTTACAAATAAGCCGGTTTCCCGTTGGTAAACTTGGGTGCGCTCATTGTCGATGCGGCTGCGCAAAATTTCGGCCGGCGGCAAGGTCAGTGTCACCTGTGTACCGTCCACCACAATATCGTCCTCAGTGACTTTGGTTAAATCAAAGCCGGCGATGACCTCTCCTTCGGCCAGCAACATCAACTTGTCTGAACCGGCAATTCTCTCCCACAGGTTGGATGGCTCATTTTCAAGATCGATAACGGTTCGCATAGCATATTCAGTTGTTTCTAACTGCCCTAAACTATCGATCTTGGTAATGACAACAATCGGGGTAGGTGTTGGGGTTGACGTCGATGTTGGTCTTGGGGTAGCCGTGGCCGTTGGTGTACTGGTTTGGGTTGGAGTATTGGTGACAATGACAGGTAGGGCAGCACGTTCGCTCGGATCGATGCTGGTTTGGTTGGCAACCGTGGCCTGCTGTCCAAATTGAAATGCGATAATACCGATAGCAACAGCTATCATCATAAAAAGGATAGCCGCCGCTATTATTGTGGTTTGAGTACTATCAAGTTTGAGATTCAATTTCAATGCCGGTCGCTAACTAAAACGACGATTACAACAAAGGTGTTACTCTACCGGTGGCGTTTTTTCAAAGCGGCGACCACATCCGCCCAGCTCAAGTCCCGCGTTTCCAGCAGCACCAGGCTGTGGTAGATCAAGTCGGCCATCTCTTCGATGACCCGCTCGTCTGATTGCGCCAGAGCGGCAATGATCACTTCAGTGGCTTCTTCGCCAACCTTTTGGGCCGCTTTGTTCTTGTCGGCCAGAAGTTTATTGGTATACGATTCCGGTTTCGGATTTGCTTTCCGATCGGCTATTAGGGCTGTAAGTTCAGATATAAAATCGCTCATGGTATTGAAGTAACGTGATACTTCTCGATAACGTAACGTGAGTGCAGTTTTATTACCAACCTGAGTTCGATAATTAGACAGAATTTACAAGATTAAAAAGAGTTTTACTTGATTTCATCTTCCAAATCTTGTTAATTCTGTCCAAATTTTTCAACTCCGAACTGAAGTTACTATACATAAAACAAGGTTACGTCGAAAAAAGCGGCGTTACATGGTTACTCCTTCAAACATCGCTTCACGCTCGGGACCAACCGAAATAAATTTAATTGGCACGCCAACTAACTCTTCGATACGGTCTAGGTAATTTTTTGCTGCTGCCGGTAGATCATCGTACGATTTGGCCTGGCGGGTAGCGTTCTCCGGCCAGCCGGGCCAGCTTTCATAGATCGGCTCGACTGTTTCATACACGGGGGTATCGGGCACGTGATGGATAATGGTGCCATCAGTTAACCGATAGCCGGTACAAATTTTTAACTCCGACATTCCATCGAGCACATCTAGTTTCGTAATTACAATATCGGTAAACCCATTAAGATAAGCCACATAGCTCAACCCCACTGTATCGAGCCAGCCGCAGCGGCGTGGTCGACCTGTAGTGGCCCCATACTCGTGACCTTTTTCGCGTAGAAACTTGGCTGTCTCGTTATCGCCTTGATCGGTGGGAACCGGACCACTGCCAACTGCCGTTGTGTAGGCTTTGACCACGCCGATAACCTGGGTCAAGGCCTGTGGCGGCAGTCCCGCGCCGACCGGGGCAAAAGTAGCGGTGGGGTTCGATGAGGTGACATAGGGGTAGGTTCCCCAATCCAAATCGCGCATAGCCGCCAGTTGTCCTTCGAGCAAAATGTTGTCGTTTTGCTCATAGGCTTGCCGAACCATCGGCAGCGGATCGATAATGCGATCTTTCAGTTGCTCACGCCAGGTCTCACACAGGGTGACCATCTCATCGAGATCGACCGCATCTTGTCCGTAATGGGTCAGTTCCATATTGGCGTGCTCGACGGCCTTTTCCAGTCGAGGTTTCAGCCAGTCCGGTCGGCGTAAATCTCCAATTCGCAAGCCTCGGCGGGCCGATTTATCGCTGTAGGCCGGGCCGATACCGCGTTTGGTTGTACCCAAGGCTGCTTCGCCCGACTCGTGTAGGCTGTCGATCAGTCGGTGGTAGGGCATAACCATCTGCGCCCGCTCCGAGACGTAGAGCCGGCTGGTATCGACACCGGCGGCTTCGACCAACTCCAGCTCTTCGAACAGGGCCGGGGGATAAACCACGCAGCCTGTCCCGATTAAACATTGTGCTCCTGACGTGAAAATACCAGACGGCACCAGATGAAGCTTGAAGGTGCCATAGTGGTTGACTACGGTGTGTCCGGCGTTATCGCCGCCTTGGAAACGGATTACTAAGTTCATATTTTCGGCAATGGCGTCAACCACCCGCCCTTTGCCTTCATCGCCCCATTGAGCGCCAACTACTGCCGTTACTGGCATATGAAATCTCCTACATTTAATTTGGAAGTTCCAGTCGAGAGTCGCTTACTTAACTTTTACGCCGGCCGATTTTAATGCTTCAACAGCTTTCTCATCATCATCCGGCTCAACATTAACTGCTTTCGTGCCGGACAGCACGACCGTAGTTGGAAAACCCAGTTTTTGGGCATCCAAAGCCGTAGATTTTACACAGTAATCGAGAGCCAATCCCACGACCGTTACTTCCTGAATACCTTGTTCATTGAGATAATCTTGCAGTGATGGACTATCTTCATCGGCTTCAACATGGCCGCCGAAGCCGGAGTAACTATCTTGCTCAGTGACAAATCCTTTGAGAAATGTTGGCCCCTTGATTATCAACTCGGGAAAAAATTCCGCGCCTGTGGTGCCCTGCACGCAGTGGGGTGGCCAGATACCTTCGGGGTGATTATCGGCAAACGAGATGTGATTCTCAGGATGAAAATCTTTGGTGTAAACCACAATATCGCCGCGCTCGGTAAATTCTTCAACCAGATCGTTGACCGTATCTAATATTTGATCGCCTTCCGGGACGGCGAGCGCCCCATTCGGACAAAAATCATTTTGAAAATCGACTACGATTAACGCTTTGTTTGCCATATTGCTTCCCTTTCACACTAACTTTCTAAAAAAACAGCTTACTTCGCCCGTGTGGCAAGCCGGCCCGGCGGGATCAACCTGAATAAGAAGCGTATCCCCGTCACAGTCATAATACATGCCGGTAATTTTTTGCGTGTTGCCGCTGGTCGCGCCTTTGTGCCACAATTCGCTTCGGCTGCGGCTCCAAAACCAGGTTTCGCCCTGTTCTTGCATCAACTGCAAACTTTCTTTATTAGCCCAGGCCATCATCAAAACCTGCTGGGTGGTCGCATCTTGTACAATCGCCGGGATGAGGCCATCTTGGTTAAATTTTAAGTCGTCAAAGTTCAAAGTATAAGCCTCATAAAGTCGATTTGTAACTATTCAACTGCAAGGTTACTGGCGTAAATCAGGCTAAGGCTGAGGCGAAGGCTAA